>DAOOWO010000098.1:0-7848 GCA_035371225.1 Bacteroidales bacterium
CATAACAACAATTACATATAATACAACCGGAGCTACGGGAGCCACAATCAATGGCTTGCCGGCAGGTGTCACAGGCAACTGGTCAATGAATACCATTACAATCAGCGGAACAGCAACTGCAACAGGAACGTTTAACTATACCATTTCGTTGAACGGCGGTTGCGGTACAATAACATCCGCTGGCACCCTAACCATTAATCCTAATGTTACTCCAACCTTTACTGCTGTTGGACCGATCTGTGTCGGAGATGTGCTTTCGCCTCTGCCAACAACTTCCAACAATAGTATAACCGGCTCATGGTCGCCGCAAATCAATAATACTGACACCACTACGTATACCTTTACCCCCACAACCGGGTTATGTGCTTTAACCACTACAATGACTATAATAGTCAATCCTATTGTTGTTCCTGTCTTTACCGCCATAGCTCCCATTTGTGCCGGAGATAATCTACTGCCATTGCCGACCACGTCAACTAATGGTATTACGGGCACCTGGGATCCGCCACTGAACAACACTACCACTACGATATACACCTTTACTCCTACACCTGGAATCTGCGCCAGCAGCGCAAGCATCACAGTGACAGTATATCCTGTGTTCAACACAAATAATCCTCAAACCATCTGCTTCGGACAGTCCTATACGATCAATTCGCACACATATACTACTACAGGAACATACATAGATACGCTCTCCAGCGTTCATGGCTGCGACTCACTAATCACTACAAATCTTCTAGTTAATCCCCTGCCGGTAATTACCTTTAATCCAGATCCTGCCCTTGTATGTTTGGGAGATTCCCTCTCCATTTTAGCAAACGGAGCCCTTTCGTATTCCTGGTCACCGGATGAAGGCCTCAATACAACGTCGGGTAATTATGTGATAGCCAATCCTTCGACAACTACTGTGTACACTGTGGTTGGCGCCGACGGGAACAATTGCATATCCACAGCCAATCTGCAAGTTGTTGTGGCACCAATTCCTGTGGTGGATATCACGACCGAAAATCCCACGATTTGCCCGGGGAACTTCATAAATCTCTATGCTACTCCAGGGTTTAGTAATTATTACTGGACCGAAGGCGGAGATAATGATTATACTTCCGTTGATCACGGGGGCTTGTTTTTTGTCCAGGTTTGGGACTCTCATAACTGTACTTCTTATGACAGCATATTTATAGAGGAAGAGTGTCAAACCACGATTTACATTCCTAACACCTTTACTCCTAATGGCGACGGTATGAACGATGGTTTCAGTGTTATTGGCGAAAACATTGAGGCGCTTGAGATATGGATATATAACAGGTGGGGTCAGGTAATCTTCTATTCTGACGATGTGAATTTTGCCTGGGATGGCACTTTCAAAGGATCCCCGGTACCTCAGGGAGTATACACCTATTATTTGGAATACGAATCCTATTATGCAAAAATGATAACCAACCTGCAGTCGAGAACCGGAATAATAAATATCATCAGATAGAATCGCTGTCTAAATATTTTTGAAAATAGTTTTCTTAAACAAACAAGAATATTTTATGTATTTCTTTTGTATATCATGTATGATTATTAAATATCTTTATAATAACTAATAATATTGATTTTTTAAAAATATGAAATT
The DNA here is from genome assembly GCA_035371225.1 of Bacteroidales bacterium. Lineage (GTDB taxonomy): Bacteria > Bacteroidota > Bacteroidia > Bacteroidales > CAIWKO01 > CAIWKO01. The sequence continues at coordinate 1,622 of DAOOWO010000098.1, forward strand.
ATCCATTCTGCTTACTTCATTTAATCATCAAAAATATTTAAAAGAAAGTCTTGACAGTATTTTTATGCAGGACATGCCTTTATCTTATGAAATTATTGTTGCCGACGACCATTCCACCGACAATAGCCTTGCCATTATTGAATCGCGCCTAAAAAATGAATTCTGCTCCTATCAAATTTTACCATCCATAGAAAACCTCGGCATATCAAAAAATTATCAACGAGCACTATCAGCATGTTCGGGAGAATACATCGCAGTGCTCGAAGCCGATGACTACTGGACCGAAAAACAACGACTGAAAAAACATATTGCTTTTCTTGATGCTCATCCTGAATATGTAATGAGTTATAATAGGATTATTTATTATTTTGAAGATAAAAAGGATTTTTATGAATCACAATGGAAAAACTCTACAGAATTTGAGTTCATGTCCACATCCATGCTTGCAAAAGGTAATAATATAGTAAATCTTTCTGCCTGTGTATTGAGAAATGCTGCGGTGAAAAAGCTACCTCGTGAATTGTTTGATCTGAAAATAGCTGACTGGATGCTGGGCATGGCTATGGGGATGCAAGGGCCGCTGGCAAGATTAAAAGACCCTATGTCGGTTTACAGAATCAGCGGTAGCGGCGAATGGTCCGCTATGAGCCAACACCAAAAAAACTGCAAAACCATTGCACTAATCGACACGTACAACAAATTTTTTAATTATAAATTTGACAAAGAATTTACCGAACATAAACACCGCCTGCTGGCCGAAGAAAAAAATGACGACACATCAAAACCCACAACCGCGGTCACATGGCCGGCATGGTTGGCAAAACTCATCAGGAGGATACTGCCACTAAAAGTCAGGAACTATATCCAAAAAAAAATAACCCGCGAATAATATGGAGCAAAAAAAAATATACGTTACCCAGCCTTTTCTTCCGCCACTGGAAGAATACAATGAATACCTGAAAAAAATTTGGGAAAGCGGCCAGTTGACCAATAACGGGCAGTTCCACCAACAACTCGAACAGGAGTTATGCAAGTACCTCGGGGTAAAATATATTTCGCTGTTTGCCAACGGAACTCTGGCGCTGATAACCGCCCTGCAGGCCATCGACATCAAAGGCGAAGTAATAACCACGCCCTACAGTTTTGTAGCCACGGCTCATTCGCTGGTGTGGAACGGCATCACCCCCGTGTTTGTGGATGTGGACCCGGTATATGGCAACCTTGATCCCAAACAGATTGAAGCCGCCATAACGCCAAAAACCAGCGCTATACTTCCGGTACACGTGTATGGACACCCCTGCCGTCACCTCGAAATAAAAAAAACGGCTGAGAAATTCGGATTAAAATTAGTATATGATGCCGCACATGCTTTCGGGGTTAAAGAAAACAACAGCAGCGTATTGAATTTCGGCGACTTGTCAATATTGAGTTTTCATGCCACCAAAGTATATACCACTCTGGAAGGCGGCGCTATAGTGTGCCACAGCCCGGAAATGAAAAAACATATCGACAACCTGAAAAACTTTGGTTTCCGCGATTACCATGTTGTGTCGTTGGGCATCAACGCCAAAATGAACGAGGTGCAGGCCGCCATGGGCTTGTTACAACTCAAATACATTGATGCCGCCCTGCAAAAACGCAAACAGGTCAGCGATTTTTATTTTGAGCACCTGCAAAACACGGCGGGACTGCGGCTGTTGTCGCCTACGGCCGGAGTTACATATAACTACTCCTATTTCCCCGTTTTTATTGATAAAAAAAAGTTTGGCAAAAGCAGGGATGAGCTTTTCGAAGCATTGGAAAAAAACAACATCTTCGGAAGACGTTATTTTCATCCATTAATAACTCAGTTTCCCTCGTACCGCAATTTTGCTACCGCACAGCCCGGCCTGATGCCTGTGGCAGAAAAAATTGCCGATCAGGTGATCTGCCTACCCATCTATCCGGATTTGGATGAAGACACCCTGCGGTTTATATGCAAGATTATTAATAAAAAAATATAGATTAACGCAAGTTATCCGGATTTTTTATATACATTCACACCCCCACCAAGCGACCTTGAAAAAAACGCCATGCTGTTACAAAGGATAATCAACAAACTGTTACGAATCTACAAAAGCATTGTGTTTGATATTGGCGGGCTTTATTTGAACCTTATTCACAAAAAAGGCCTCGTCACTGATAACGAAGGTAAAACTTATGAAACAATAATTATCGAAAAACAGGAGTGGATGGCCGAAAACCTTGCTGTAAGCAAATTTGCCAACGATGATATCATTCCCTTTATCAACAATACTGCAGCATGGCAGGAAGCCGGCAAAAACGGACAGCCCGCCTGGTGTTATTATAAGGATAATCCCGAATCAGAAAAAACTTTCGGAAAACTATACAACTGGTATGCGGCAAGCGATGCGCGAGGCCTGGCCCCCGAAGGTTGGCAGGTGCCGCAGGATAACGATTGGATAAAAATGATATCCTTTCTGGGTGGAGAAGAAAAAGCCGGCCACAAATTAAAAAGCCGTCTCGGCTGGAAAAATGGCGGCAACGGCTCCAACATAAGCGGGTTTAAGGCCTTGCCAGGGGGCTACCGCGATCCCGATGGCACCTTTGGCAACGGAGGTTTTGGCCGCTGGTGGTCTTCTACTGAAGCATCATCCATAAAGGCATGGCGTTACCGGCTGGGCTTTGACTGCGAAAATATCAACCGTTTTGATGGCCCCAAGGGCTATGGCTTTTCTATTCGTTGTATCAAGAAATAATATTATCGCCAAGAATCTGAATACTCATAAGGTTGCAATAAACTTAATATTACAAATTCCACGCAGGAGATAAACATTGTACGAGCACTATCGCAATGCACACATCAATACCGACTCATATGCATTCCTACTTAGGGTCCTCTAAAAAAATCTGAAACGCTTTATATTCAAGATTAATCTTCATATTTGTAGCACTAAAAATGCGTGAAAATATGGCAAAAGCCTCAAAAAAACGTGCATCCAAGAATGCATATATCGGTCCATGCCAATTGACCCTCGATGGTTTTGAAACCCCCTTTTTCCAAAAATTAGATTCCGATAACCGGTGGGTAAAATTAGCCCATTAACTCCCGTGGGATTTACTCCTGACTTCGACACTTTGATTTATGTCACCTGTTTTCCGCTTTGCAACACCCTAAAAATTTTTATTAATTATCTGGTAAAGTTCTGCCTGCTCTTCATCCATTTTAAGCAACTTCGATTTTGTGTGCTTTGAGTCTGGTAGTGTGTATGTTATCTGATACATGTTATGGGTAATTTCGGACGCCCGTTTTAATGAAAGTGAGGATTTTTCAGCATATAATACCCTTTCAAGCTCTTTATTAATGCAATACGCAGTAAAAGATATACAAACATGAGCTTCTATACGATATTGCAACCTGTGATAAATAGGTCGTATCCGAAGATCTGTCTTTGACATACGAAAGGCCTTTTCGATATGCCAAAGATTTTTGTAATTCTCTACTACATCTTTATCGTTCATTTTTGTGTTTGTAATAAATCCCTTTAACCCGTCCCATGCCTGATCATTATAGAATTTGTCGTAATCGATTTCGATAGAGACATCGCCAGTTAATTTTAGATACTTGTTGTATCCCCTGTTATTTATATTTGCCTTAGTTAATCTCCCTCGCTTTACCTGGTTTTCCAGTCGCGTTAATCCTCTCTTGCGGTTATATGCATCCTTCGTAGCTCTGGTTGTGGAAAAATTTACGATAAGATGAGTGGTTTTGTTTTTAGCAAACCGTTTTATGGTTCCATCAGAAAACTCAGTTGATAATATTTTCGTTTTGATAGAAGCCGTCTCGTTCTTTAACCGTGCTCCAAGAATATATTCATAGCCTTTGCTTTCCAACGCCTCTATGTTTTCTTTTGACAGTAACCCTGCATCAGCTACCACAATGGGCATGTTCAGGTTAAATTTCTGACTGATTTTTTCGATGAATGGAATGAGCGTATGACCTTCGTAGGTGTTGCCCTCGTATATGTCGTAACCGATAGCGTAACCACCCAGACCGACCAACAAGCCTATGAAAATCTGTGGGCATTGATGTTTCCCATCTTTGCTAAATCCGGTTTTGCGTAAGTCATCTTCGTCACTCGCTTCAAAGTATAAAGTGGTCATGTCATAAAACACAACACTGATATTACCTTGCAAGACTTTCTTGGTATGTGCGAAAGCAATTTGCTCAACTTGGGGCTTCAGTTTTTTGTTTAGCTTATCCAGGAAACGATAAACAGCATCAATATTGAGACTTGTCCCCTGATAGCGGTATAGATAATCAATCGTCTTCAATTTGCTTAAAGGAAAAGCAAGGCGTGCTATGACAAGATGACGGAATAAGCCTTCTCCAATACCACCGAAACCAATGTGATCATATATCTTTCCAAAAATTATCTCAGGGCCAAGCGTCCTTATGCTAGAATTACTCAGCATAGCAAAAGCTTGTTCTATGGCAGTATCACTATTGCTGATGAATAATTTTGGCTGCGAGGAAAAAGCTTCAATTTCCTGTCTCGCCTGGTCTTCCAGTTTCTCAATTTCCTGCCATGTGGTGGCAGAACCTATAGTTTTTAACACTTTGTTCTTACCGTGAACCTTCTGTATCACCTGCACCGAAACACTTCCAGAACGATTCTTCAACTTTCGTATAAACATAAAAGAAATTTTGCAACACCCAAAAATAATAAATTGGCATTGATTTACAATGTATTAGGTGGGTGTTGCAAAAAAGTGCAGAAACCAGGAAACTATTAATAATCAATGTTGTCCGGTAAAAATACAAAATTAATTTAGAGGTGATGTAAGTTGTTGAAAATGTGTGAAGCATTATTCATAAAATCGACTTTTAGAAAAGTAAGTCCCTCGGAAAATTTATTTCCATCTGTTTTTCCATAAGTTCTTTTTCCCAGTCTTTTTCAGGATTCTCTAAAAATTTCAGCAGCCTGATGTAGTTAAACAAATGCCGTTTACAAAAACTTACGATGTTTGAGAAAGCCCAAGGCCGCGTTACCTTCTTCATTACCACTGTCAGGAGGAGATTTGCAATCAAAGCGCACCATATCTGTATCTTTATTGCGTTTTCATTGTCCCCCAGGAAGTAGCGCAGCGGAAAATTTTGTTTGAGCTGCTTAAACAGCAGCTCAATTTGCCAGCGAATTTTATACAATGCCACGATAAGGTCAGCACGGATTTCAAACAGATTGGTTACGTACACAAATAGTCGCTTGTCCACATCATCCCAAAATACTACTCTGCGCAGCTTGAGTTTTTTTTGGCGCCATTGTCAAGAGTCACCTTAACCTGGATATATTCATCTTTAATAACCCCCTGATGAATCTCATCAGGGATATCGATCTCCTGAATCACTTCATATGCCGCATTATCCTTTAATCGTGTAACAAATCCTGTTTGGCCTTGGGTAAACCGTTGATATGCTATATAATCATTATACCCTCTGTCGAAAACATAAATGATATTTGGATCAACCTTCAATTTTGATAAAAGAACGTGGTCACTTGTTGATGAAGGAGTGTACCAAATCAAATGAGGAACCTTTTCATCGGAATTTATTACCGTATGAACCTTTATCCCACCTTTGCTCTTCCCAGATTTCGGTTTCCGACCAACGCATTTCAATATATCCTGAAAAAGGCTTATCGTCGTACTGTCGAATATTTTAACCTGTTTGTTTATGGCATCCTTAATTCGGCTGTCCGAGAAAACATGCTTGTACTGTTTGAGTAATCCATGATAAATAAATTCGAATACTTCATGCGAACGCAACTTGTTGGCATCGCTTAATGTGCTGCGACGGGGAATGTAGCTTAACTCAAAATGTTTGGTCTTTCCCTTAAGACCAAGCATTGCCCCGCATACTTCCCTTATTGAGTTGCATTTGCCTATTACGCAAAAAAGCATACTGATTAGCTGGTCTTTGGTTTTGAATTTTTTCACGTAACGATCTGCTTTATGTTTCCTAACTGCCCAAGTGATAAGGGAATCATCAATTAAAGAAATCAGCTGTCCGAAAACCGATTGTCCAAAAAAATGCGTACTTTTATCCATTGTAGATTAGTTTTAGCAAACCAAAACTACAAAAATTAAGGAAGCCGGGCTTATGCTTCGGCTTCCAGGGCAAACGCATCTAAATTTCAAGAACAGATAAAAGGTATTCATTATCCCAC
>DAOOWO010000099.1:0-7845 GCA_035371225.1 Bacteroidales bacterium
AACTTACATAGCCCCTAAAATAATTTTGTATTTTTACCGGACAACAGTGATTTTTTTATTTAATTTAGCAGAAAAAACATAAATTATATCAATATGAAACAAATTGTAGTTGCTATAGACTTTTCAAAACATTCGATCCATGCTTTGGAATTAGCCATCACCATTGCCAATGTGATACGTGCTCATGTTATGATGGTGTGGGTAGATAAACCCGATAGTGATGATTCAATTTTTGATAACGCAGACCATGAACACCGGCAGGAGGCTAAACAACGTCTCGAAGACATGGTTAAAAAGTATTCAAAACATCTGAAAAAAGGTAAACTCACCTATAAACTCAGGAAAGGTAAGATATACAAAGAGATTGCCAATCAGGCAAAATACAACGATGCGTACCTGATTATTGCCGGATCACACGGTGTGTCTGGCTTTGAATCATTCTGGATTGGAAGCAACGCCAGCAAAATAGTAACTTATTCACCCTGTCCTGTGATTACCCTTAGAGAATCCTACCCATTAAAGAAGAATATACAAAAAGTGGTGTTGCCTATTGATAATTCTACCTCTACCAGGCAAAAAGTTTCTTTTGCCATGGATTTTGCTAAATGTTTTGGCTCAGAAATTCATGTGCTGGAATTGCAATCCACCAAACTAAAAGCAGTACGAAACAAAGTGTCGAGTTATGCTGCCCAGGTGTCGGATTATCTTACAGAAAACAAAGTAAAGCATGTGGTAAAAACTATTGAGGCTGACAATATTACCAATGCTACCATCAAATATGCCGAAGATGAAAAAGCCGATCTGATTATCATCATGACTGAACAGGAGCAGGAACTGTCCAATATCTGGCTCGGTCCTTACGCACAGCAGATGGTGAACAATTCTCCCATTCCTGTCATGAGCATTCACCCCAAAGAACTGGATTACCTGTCGAAGTAGCAACAAAAAAATGAAATTTAGTTTTATCAGAATAGTTTTTCTGGGCGTATTTTTATTTGCATCCAGGGCCGTTTTTGCACAGGATAATGTGTTGAGGCAAAAGGTTACCGTGATTGAGGATCCGCAGATTGTTTCGCTGGTACAGAAACATATTTACCTGAACGAAAAACAAAAAATTAATGGCTGGCGGGTTCAGATTTTTTTCGAGTCGGGTAATAATTCAAAAAGCCGTGCCCACACCAAAAAAGGATTGTTCATGACGCTTTTCCCTGATACAGGCGTTTACCTGATGTTTCAGTCGCCGTATTATAAAGTCCGTGTGGGCGATTTTCGTTCGCGGATGGATGCGGAAGGTTTTAAACAAAAAATTATCAGGGATTTTCCCGACTCTTTTGTGGTGAAAGATGAGATAAACTTTCCTGAGTTATAGTTTTTTCTTTGTTACTTATCCAGCTCGTAAATCCCGAAATAACTTCCTAAGGATGACAATGAAGTACCGGTACCAACCAGGATAAAACGATGGTCGTTTACTTGTTGTGTTGCCGATAGATTTGCCCTGATATCATGAGCGCCGATATTGGTTATCATCGACTTTTTTATGTCGCCGTCCAGGCTGACAATAGCCTTGGTTACCCACAATTTGTCTTCACCAACAAAACGCGGTTTTTCGATGAATTTGGCTGCGGCAATATTATCGGCATAATCATAATAAAAAAAGCAAAGATCATTTCCGCTTATAAATCCTTTGCAAAAATGGTCATCAAAGGATTGCTTGCTGGCCACCGACTTATTGATCATGTTCAGCCATTCGATTTGGCCTTCGTTATCGAAACACAGCAGCGTAATATGTTTAAAATAATAGGTGGTGGAGGTGCTGCCCGATGAAGAGGTGCTGGTGGAATAATACCGGTGTTCGGAGGCGTAAATCACTTTATTGTCGAGCAGAAACAGGTCAAAAGGTCCGAACAGACTTTCTGTCAGAAACATTTTGTATTCGGGATACCTGGCTACGAAAGTTTTATCCAGTTCATAGCTTTTAAAAACCGGTTCCGTATCAATATTTTGTAAATCCTTATTCAGAAAAAACAATTGTTTTTTTGCCTGGCCGAAAGGGACGTTGGATCCCATCATATTGGCGCCGCTGATAATTATATTGCCTTGAGGACCTACCACGGTGCGGTATGCCAGATTTTCATAAGGGAAAATTTGATTCCAGATAATCTTATAGGATTGCGGTTTATCAAAGGCTACCAGATAAACCGTGGCTTTGATTTTTTTCATACCATCTGCAGGACATGAAGCCGTGAGGATGAGTTTGCCGCCCACAAAATCCATCGAATAATTATTGATGTTGGTTTTTTCGCCGAAAATAGTGTTGAAGTTAACAGAGTCGCTCCAGACGTGATTAAGGTTTTTATCATACACATCAATGTAGGTCATTTTTGGCGGTTCTTTCAGGCTGGGTTTGTCAAAAGCCAGTATTTCATTGTTTACCACTATCAGGTGGGTAGAGTCGTGCGAAAGATATAATTCCGGCGAACCGGTAAATTTGTTTTTTTTGCCATGAAGCCGGAATGTTTTTACCACCAGCGGGTTCATATTGTTGTCGGCAATAACTATCATATTTTCCTTTGCGAATTGCGCCATGGGATTTTTATTTTCGTCCATGGAGCCGCTGATTACGATGTAATCGCGAAATCCGGCAAGAAACAAGGTAACCGGAGATTCAGGCGGTATGCCCGTTTCTGAAAAGTTACTCAGATCGCTGTTGTAATTACGGATAAAAATATTGTGTTTGGTCTGCTGAAAAGGTTTGTTGTGAGGGATGGTGAACATGGCCTTGCTGGCTTCCGGCGAAGTGCTGATGAAATATTTGAAATCATATTTTTCCTTAGGGCTGTCAATGCGTGTCCATTTGACATCGTTTTGTGCCGAAACAAAAATTGCCGGCAATACAAATACTAATAACGAGAGTATTTTTTTCATAAAGGATAAAAATTAATATAAGGAGCAAAAAATAAGGTAGAGAGCGACTAAAAAGAAATTGCCTTTAGTTTCTGTTAATGGCATTCAGATCTGTAAAGGCGATTTTAAGTCTTTCCACCACAGATTTTTCGCCATTACGCAGCCAGGCCCGCGGGTCGTAGAATTTTTTGTTGGGTTTTTCAGGCCCTTCGGGGTTGCCAAGCTGGCCCTGAAGGTAGGCTTCATTTTTCTTGTAATAGTTTAAAACGCCTTCCCAATAAGCCCATTGAGTATCGGTGTCAATGTTCATTTTGACAACGCCATAAGAAATGGCTTCACGGATTTTTTCCGGTTCGGAACCGGAGCCGCCATGGAAAACAAAGTTCACGGGATTGGGAGATGTGCCAAATTTTTCCTGAATATACTGTTGAGAATTTTTAAGAATAACAGGTTCCAGTTTTACATTGCCCGGTTTGTACACACCGTGTACATTGCCAAACGATGCGGCGATGGTAAACCGGTTACTTATTTTGCTCAGTTCGGTGTAAGCATAAGCTACATCCTGTGGTTGAGTGTAAAGCCTTGAGCTGTGAATATCGCTGTGGTCCACACCGTCTTCTTCACCGCCGGTAATGCCTAGTTCTATTTCCAGTGTCATACCGATTTTGCTCATGCGTTCGAGGTAGCGTTTGCAGGTGTCAATATTTTGTTCCAGAGATTCTTCCGACAGGTCCAGCATGTGTGAACTGAACAAGGGTTTTCCGTATTGTTTGTAGAACTTTTCTCCTGCTTCGAGCAGTCCGTCAATCCAGGGCAGAAGTTTTCTGGCAGCGTGGTCTGTATGCAGTATCACGGGTACGCCATAATGTTCGGCCATCATGTGGGTGTGCATGGCACCGGCTATGGTGCCTGCAATGGCAGCTTTTTCGCCGGTATTGTCGAGCGATTTGCCGCCAAAAAACAATCCGCCGCCATTTGAAAACTGAATGATAACCGGAGAGTTGACAGCTTTGGCGGCCTCCAGCACGGCATTAACAGAATTGGTGCCCACCACATTTACTGCCGGAAGCGCAAAATGGTTGTTTTTAGCAACAATGAAGATATGTTGAAGATTGTCGCCGGAAACAACCCCGGCGCCTGTTTTACTTAAGATTCCTTCTGACATAGATTAATTTTTTATTGATTATTATTCTGCTAGAACAAAAATTTTATTTTTTTTCAGTTCCACTACTCCGCCTTTAATTTCAAAGAAAATGGGTTTATTTTCGGCATCGGTAAGCTTGATTTTTCCTTTTTTCAGCACGGCAATAAGTGGTGCGTGGTTGTTCAACACCTCAAACGACCCTTCTTTGCCGGGGAACTTAGCTTTTTTTATTTCTCCCGAAAACAGGGTGGCTTCCGGGGAAATTATTTCTATAACCATGGTAATTTACTGTTGGTTTTATGCCTGCGATATAAGTTTTTTTCCTTTGTCAATAGCTTCTTCGATAGTTCCTACATTGTGGAAAGCTGCTTCGGGGTATTCGTCTACCTCGCCATTGAGGATCATCTTGAAGCCTTTTATGGTGTCTTCAATGTTAACGAATTTTCCTTCGAGGCCGGTAAATTGTGTTGCCACAAAGAACGGCTGCGACAGAAAACGTTGTACACGGCGAGCACGCTGTACTACGAGTTTGTCTTCATCGGAAAGTTCGTCCATGCCGAGGATGGCGATGATGTCCTGCAACTCGTTATATCGTTGCAGAATAGCTTTTACCCGTTGTGCCGTGTCATAATGTTCATCACCCACCACATCGGGGCTGAGAATACGCGAAGTGGAATCCAGGGGATCCACAGCAGGGTAGATACCTATTTCAGCGATTTTACGGCTTAATACGGTGGTGGCGTCGAGGTGCGAGAACGTGGTTGCCGGAGCCGGGTCTGTAAGGTCGTCGGCAGGTACATAAATGGCCTGCACCGAAGTGATGGATCCGCGCTTGGTGGAGGTAATACGTTCCTGCAAAATACCCATTTCGGTGGCCAGCGTGGGTTGATAACCCACGGCCGAAGGCATACGCCCCAGCAGGGCAGACACTTCGGATCCGGCCTGGGTAAAACGGAAAATGTTGTCGATAAACAGCAGGATGTCTCTTCCGCTGGTTTTTTCGTCGCCGTCGCGGAAATATTCTGCCATTGTCAGACCCGATAATGCCACGCGGGCACGTGCTCCGGGAGGTTCATTCATCTGTCCGAAAACAAGGGTGGTTTGCGAGTTGGCAAGGTCTTCGGTGTCAACCAGCGAAAGGTCCCAGCCGCCTTTTTCCATATCTTCTTTAAACTTTTCGCCATAGCGGATAACTCCCGACTCAATCATGTCGCGCAACAGGTCGTTACCTTCGCGTGTGCGTTCACCCACGCCGCTGAATACCGACATGCCGGAATACTTCTTGGCGATGTTGTTGATAAGCTCCATGATAATAACCGTCTTACCTACGCCGGCACCGCCAAAAAGCCCGATTTTGCCGCCTTTGGCATAAGGAGTGATCAGGTCGATAACTTTGATACCGGTATATAAAACTTCTTTTGAGGTAGCTAAGTTTTCGAAGGTGGGCGGGTCGCGGTGGATATTATACGTTTTTTCTTTGCTGACTGGTCCGATGCCATCAATGGATTCGCCGATGACGTTGAATAAACGTCCGCGCACAAAATCCCCAACGGGCATGGTAATCTGATTGCCGGTATTGATAACTTCTATACCCCGGCGAAGGCCGTCAGTGGAATCCATGGCTATGCAGCGCATGGTGTTCTCACCAATGTCCTGCTGGCATTCCAGTACCAGGGTTTCGCCTGTGTCTTTTTTAACCTCCAAAGCATCATAAATCTTGGGGAGGTCTTCCTCTTTTTCGAAAATTACATCTACCACAGCGCCGATGATCTGGTAGATTTTTCCGTTCTTTTTTTCAGCCATTATTATTTTGTTTTCTTGATATGATATTATTTTTTTTGACAAGATAATCTCAACAAAAGTACATTTTTTAAAAATAAAAAAGGATTTGGTTAAAAAAATATAATTTAATTTTGTTCAAAAAATCTTTTTTTGCAGTCAAAGTGAAAGTTTTTACCAACATACATGATTTTTCCAGCCACTTGGCCACTGTGGTTTCGGTTGGGACTTTTGACGGCTTGCACAAAGGGCATCAGGCGATTATCAACCGGCTGATTACTATTGCTGGCGAAAAAAACCTTGCCAGCGTGATAGTAACTTTTGATCCTCATCCACGTTATGCATTGCATAAGGATAACGAAAAACTTAAACTCCTGTCCACCACCGAAGAAAAGATTGAACAACTGGCTTCCTATGGTGTTGATTATGCCTGTATTATAAACTTTACCAAAGAGTTTTCGCGGATTGCCTATGAGGATTTTATAAAATACTATCTGGTGGATGCCTTGGGCGCAAACCATATTGTTATAGGGTTTGACCACCGTTTCGGCGAAAACCGTTCGGGAGATCATCAGACATTGCTGGCGTTGAAGGATAAATATGGTTTCGAGGTTGTTGAAATAAAGGCCTTGTATGAAAATAATATCGAAATAAGTTCCACAAAAATCAGAAACCTTATTCAGGAAGGAAGCATAGAGCAGGCCAATGGGTTGTTGGGTTATGATTACAATATCACCGGAACCGTAGTTTCGGGAATAAAAAAAGGCCGGAAACTCGGATATCCTACTGTGAACCTGCAGGTGGCAGGCGCCGGCAAACTTGTTCCGGCACAAGGCGTGTATTTTGTCAGGGTGGAAATTGACGGGAAATATTACTATGGCATGTGCAACATCGGCGTAAAGCCTACTTTTGGAAAACAGGAACAGACCATTGAAACGCATATCTTTGATTTTGACCGTGATATCTACGGAAAAAAAATTAAAATCAGCTTTCATTCCTTTATCAGGCAGGAGCAGAAATTTGAAAATATTGGTTTGTTGAAAACGCAGCTTGACCGCGACAAAGCCCTCATCCTAAAAATGATTAATGAACAGCGGCATTAAAAAATTGCTTGCCACAGCGCTGGCCATGATATTTGTTATGGCAGGCAGGGTGTTATCTCTGGCGCAGGACGCCGACAGTATTGGGGATACTCATTATGAGTTCACCTCGTTGGAAGAAGCATTGAAAAGGCCGGCGGCGGTGTACCGGCTGAATCTTCAGCGACAACGGCTGGTAAAAGTTCCCGCGGAGATTTTCTCGTTTGAGCATCTGGAAGAATTAAACCTTTCACATAACCGAATCAAAGAGCTGCCAGGCCAGATCGGCGAATTGAAAAACCTTACAATTCTTAATCTTTCGCACAACAAACTTGTTGAGTTACCATTGGAAATTGGCGATTTGCAAGCGTTAAGCATTCTCAATGTTTCAAAAAACAAGCTGAACATGTTGCCGCTAACAATAGGTTATTTGGTCAAGCTTTCCAGCCTGGATGCTTCGGTGAATAAGATAGTCAGGCTGCCGTCCACTATTGGCAACCTGTATCAGCTCAAATCGTTTATTGTAAACCAGAACCTGCTTACCGACCTGCCTCCTGATATAGGCCGGTTGCAACAGCTCAATTACCTTGACCTTTGGGGAAATGCTATCAGCGTGCTGCCCGAAGAGGCCGGCCGGCTTGCCAAAAATCTGAAAACGCTTGATATGCGGGCGATGGCTATTAATTTCGAAAAACAAAAACACATTCAGGACCTGTTGCCCGACACGGAAATATTTTTCTCCAAGAGTTGCAACTGCCAGTGATGCCGTGTTATAACGCTAAGCGAGACATTCGCATAGTTACAAGAAAAACCTAAAAAAATATAGTTGGTTTATAAAAGTAAACAGTCTGAAAAACATTATTATATGCAACAATGAAAAATAATTATATAAAGGATTCTTGTTTTTAATAAATATTTGTTATACATTAGCCGAAAATT
>DAOOWO010000100.1:0-7828 GCA_035371225.1 Bacteroidales bacterium
ACCAGCGTGTTGTTGTCGGACAGTTGTGCTAACAGGCTTACCGATAAAATCCCCAACAAGGCGATAACAGGATATACGTAGTGATAGTTTTCCTGGTTCAAGTCGAGCAACCACCCGAAAATAAAGGTTACCAGCAGCATAACAATTTTGTTTGCCATGGTGGCCCAACTGTACAACACACTAAAATTTTTATGATAATAATTGGTCTTGAGAAACTGATTTATAACAGGATATATTATTGGGTTGGCAAAATAATACACAAGGAAAATTCCCAGAAAAATATAGTGATATAGGTAATTGTTCGGCAGTGTGCTGACATGGTCGGGGAAAAAAAACAGCAACAGCAAAGGCGCCCGTGTGAGGATGCCCAGCACTATCAAAAAATTTTTGGCTTTTTTTATTCTCCCCGACCATTCGTTGAGCAACACCGAAAATGTCAGCACAAATACACTGAACTGAAACAATACGCTGACTCCTATGTCGGTGCCGCCCAGGCTTTTGAGAAAGACAAATTCGTTAATAGCCAAAACCCCAAGGATAATCCCTTCAATTATCGAATAGGCAAAATGAATACGGAACGTGCGCTTTTCGAGTGTGTCGAGCCCAAGCTTTTTTATGGGAAACATCAGTGGAAAATTATGCGGCAAAAATACGTGAATAAAAGGTATTAATCCTTTTTTGGTTGTGTACAACTGATAAAAATTCAGAAAAAAACATCCCGGCAGATTGTATTCAATAAATAAATTAACTTTGAAAATTCTTAAAAGTACAAAGCCGAACATGAAACTCAATAAAAAATCATTGGTTTATTTTGTTTTACTGCTGCTGCTTATTGCGGCCTTTCTTTATGGATTTTACGGCAAGGTCATTTTACATCCCAATGCATTTATTTTCGGCAACCATGGCGACGGAATGAAAAATTATTACACCTATGCCTATTATATTCAACACAACCAAAGCTATACCAACTTCGAGGGAATGAATTATCCTTATGGCGAGAATTTTACCTACACCGATTGCCACCCTTTGTTGGCATTTGTTCTCAAATTGATACATGAAGTTTTTCCCGGAATCGCCCAATACAGCATAGGTCTGTTGAATCTTCTGATGATTTTTTCTATCGGCATCACGGCCATAATTCTTTATTTTTTGTTTAGAGAACTGAAAGTTACCCACCTGCTCTCGGTAATGGGTGCTATGGCCATTACCGCGCTAAGTCCACAGATATTCAGGCTAAGCGGGCATTATGCGTTGTCTTATGGTTTTTTTATCCCCTTGACAATATATTTATTGATTCTTTATGAGAAAGGGAAACATCAATGGCGGATTTTTTTCCTGTTGTCCGTAAGCATATTTTTCTTTTTTGCCACGCATGCTTACTTAGGAATGATAGCAGCCACCCTGGTGTTTACGTATGCGGTTGCAGGTATTGTCGATAAGTTGTTCAGAAAGAAAAAGGCAGCTCTTGCAAAACATTTTTGGTTAGTGGCGGCGGCACTTATTCCTGTGGCCTTTTATTATCTTTTTGTGAAAATTACCGATATACACACCGGGCGTACTACCAACCCCTGGGGGATACTTGAGAATCATGCCGAACTCAGCAGTATTTTTCTTCCGGTGTGTTCTCCGCTTGATAAAATCAAAGGGACCCTGTTCCCCGGTCTAATACAGCCTTGGGAGGGATGGTCGTATATCGGACTGATAACCATACTCGCTTTGATAGCTTTTGTTGTTGCATCGGTGGTAAGTTCGGTAAAAACCAGGAGGCTGACCTTGAACAAATCCTGGGTTGATAGTTATTCACTCCGGTTATTGTTTGTCACCTCCCTCATCATCCTGACGTTTGCTTTATTTGTGCCGTTCAGATGGTTCGGCTGGGAACGACTGATTAATTATTTTGATGTCATCAAGCAATTCCGCGCTATAGGCCGGTTTGCCTGGGTGTTCTATTTTGTATCGGCTATTGTACTTATTGCTATTACTAACAGCTTGTTTAATGGTCTTTCGAAGAAAAAACTTAACGTACCGGCATATTTTCTTGCGGGGCTCATCCCGATGCTTTTATTTGCCGAAAGCTGGAAATATCATGAAATAACATCGGCAGAGATAGTGAAATCTCCCAACTTTTTTTGTGCCCAACAACTGCCGCAACCGCTAAAGCACGACATCGAAAATACCAATGTCTTTAACTATCAGGCGATATTGCCCTTTCCTTTTTTCTACATTGGTTCTGAAAATTATGGCAAAGTGGCCGATGAAAAGGTGTATCGTCTTGCTTTTCTTTTTTCGTACCATACCGGCTTACCCATGTTTTCGAGTTATCTAACTCGGACTTCCATTCACGAAAGCAAAAAAATTATGCAGTTGCTGGCCGCTAATTATTATCAGAAAGAAATAAAAAAAGATTTGCCCTGCCACAAGCCTTTTTTACTTGTTTGCCTGAATGGTTACCTGAATAATTCCGAGTCTGAATATGTGAAAAAAGCCACCCTGATTTGTACCCGGGACGATTACAGTCTCTATGAAATCAGCCAGGAGGTTTTTTTTGAAAATACAGCCCAAGAAGAGTTCAGGGACTTTGATGTGGTAAAAGACAGTTTGTTTGAGAAACAGGGATTCCTTGTGTCGGACACTTCGTTGCTTTTTGTTTATGATGATTTTGCAAATAATGAAACAGATATCGCTTTTTCGGGTGGGCGCGGTTGTCATTTTGGCTCCCAAAAAGACTTTCACATTTTGCTAAAAATTGAAAAAGGCCGGTTACCTCTGAACAAAAAATTCACAGCGCGCCTGTGGATGTATAATCAGGGTGATAATTTCGGTCAGGATTGTTTGAGCGGTATGTTTTTCTTTCAGAAAAATAAAGACGGTCAGGTAGAATGGCTCCAGCCAATAATAACGGCAGGAAACAGTCACGAAATTAATGGCGACTGGTCGCTGGTGGAATTGTCATTGGATCACCAGGATGCGGAAGCCGCATACGACCTCGTGTATAAAGGCAGCGACCTGGCAGAGAAAACAATGTATGTTGACGACTTGTTGTTTTATGACAACGACCTGGTTGTTTACAAAATGATGAAAGACAGAGGCAGTACCAGTAGCTTATTTAAAAATAACCACCGGATTAGCCAACCTGAAAAGGCAAGGTAGGGCGGGTTATACCCAAAACGACCTTACCAGATTACAGGGCGCAGATTTTCAGCTTTATAAAACTTGTCTGTTTGCTTGATATCAAAAGCAGTATAAAATTCAGGAATATTATAAACCTGACCGTTTACACGTGCTTCTTTGGGTGAATGTACATCTTCTTTCAGCCGGCGCATCAACTCTTTGTCGCGGGTATTGCCTCGCCAAATCTGCGCATACGAAAGAAAAAACCTTTGCAGGTGCGTGAAACCATCTATTTTGGCATTCATATCTTTACCCTGCATGGCTTTTTTCAACGCCACCAGCGCTACAGTGATACCGCCCATATCGGCTATGTTTTCGCCCAGAGTCAGTTGTCCATCCACATGCAGCGAGTCTAACAATTTAAACCCGTTGAATTGATCAACCAAAACCTGTGTCTGTTTTTTGAAATTAGTAGCGTCTTCTTCTGTCCACCAGTCGCGCAGGTTCCCGTCTTTGTCGTACTGTCTTCCCTGATCGTCAAAACCATGGGTCATTTCGTGGCCGATAACCACGCCAATGCCGCCGTAATTAACCGCGTCGTCGCCATCCATAAAGAAAAACGGGGGCTGCAGGATCGCTGCCGGAAACACTATTTCGTTCATGTTGGGACTGTAATAAGCGTTAACAGTCTGTGGTGTCATGCCCCATTCGCTGCGGTCAACCGGTTTGCCAATTTTGTTCAGATCGCGCGCAAATTCAAAGCGTGAGGCAGCCATGATATTCTGGAAGTAGGACTCTTTGGTAATGTCAAGCGAGGAATAATCTATCCATTTCTCAGGATAGCCAACTTTCAGGTTCATTTTGGTCAGCTTGGCCACGGCTTCTTTTTTTGTAGCTTCTCCCATCCACGAAAGTTTTTCAATTCTTTCCTTTAAGGCTTCTTTAAGATTTCCCACCAGGGTAAGCATACGTTCTTTGGCTTTTGACGGAAAGTACTTTTCGACATAAAGTTGTCCTACGGCTTCGCCCAAAGAACTACTGGTAGTGTTTAACACTCTTTTCCAGCGTGGTTTCATTTCTTTGATACCTGAAAGAACCCCGCCATAGAAATTAAATTGTTCTTTTTCAAAAGCTGATGAAAGGTAAGGCGAAGCTTCGTGTATCAGGTGCCATTTAAAATAAATTTTCCAATGTTCCACGGGGATTTCGTTGATCATCTTTGCCATTTCCGCAAAGAACTTTGGCTGACCGACATTGATTTCACTGGTGGCTTTCAATCCGATAGCCGAAAAGTAGGTATCCCAGTTAAATTGTGGCGCCATTTTTTTCAGGCCAGCCAGGTCAGTTTTGTTGTAATTTTTTATCGGGTCGCGTAATTCCAGGCGGGTGAGAGATGCTTCGGCCAGGCGTGTTTCAATTTGCATCACTGTTTCGGCGTCGCGGCTGGCCTGTTCTTTATTTTTTCCTGATAATTCGAATGATTTCCCGAGGTGTTTCAGGTATTCGGTGCGTATTTCGGCCGAATGGGCATCCTTAGCTGTATAGTAATCCCTGTCGGGGAGTCCAAGGCCGCCCTGATAAAGCTGAGCAATTACTTTCTCGCTGTTTTTGTCGTCCTGTCCCGAAAAAAAGTAAAACAACGGGGTAATTCCCGAAGTGTGAAAAAATGCCACCAGGTTAATCAGGTCGGTAGGATTGTTTATGGCGTCAATTTTTTCGAGTTCTTTCTGTATAGCTTTTATGCCGGTTTTTTCTATGGAAGCCGAATCCATACCTGAGGAGTAAAAATCGGCAATCTTTTGTTTTACGGAACCTTTAGCGGCTTTTTTATCTGTCATGGCTTCCTCCATGATGGTCCGGAGTTGTTTGTTGTTGGTTTCTCTTAATTCTTCAAAAGAGCCATAAATGCTGTATTCATCCGGAATAGGGTTGTTTTTCATCCACTGGCCATTGGCATACCTGAAAAAATCATCACCGGGTTTCACGGTGGTGTCCATGTTGGCAACATTAATTGCCGGTTCTTCCTGCTTCATATTTTTGTTTTTACATGCGTACATTGTGCCGGCAGCAATAATGGTTGAAAGCACAATGAAAAAGTATTTACTAAGTTTTGTTTTCATAAAAGATTTTTGTTAATGGTTATGGTATTTTTCGACATAAAAATATATCATTTCTTCAGAAGCAAAAAATTGCAAAGGTCAGGCCTTTTGCTGTTATTATATGCTTTTTGTGAATGTTAGATGGCATCCGTTACTACCTGCTGCAAGTCTTTAGTTTGTTTTTGAAGTTCGATAGTACAACGGGTGAAATTTTCTACAGGCCAGCCGTACCACAAAAGGTAATTTCCCTGGTTGTCTTTGGTGTTATAAACAGCGGTTGTCTGATCATCAAAAACCCAGGTCATAATAGTATTGTCTTCATTAAAATATACACCGACATTGATAAATTTATGATAAATCACCATATCGAGGTAGTCGTTAGTCACTCCTAGCATGTCCAGCAAGTCGGTAAGAGCGCCTTGCCCAGGCAGGCCTTCCAGTTTCATTTCGAGGGTAAAACGGTCCACCACCCCTCCATCAACAAAAAATTCGCCACCGTTAAAATCAAGCCCGGCATAATTAAACACCTGGTCAATATCGGCAGCAATCTGAACGTATTTGCTGTTGCCATAAACAACAAACATTGTTAAAGGCCCGGCCGTGGAAATAACGGTGTTGTCGCTGCTAAGATGAAAAGCCGTGATTGGGAAATTCAGTTGGGAGGCATGGTCCTCACCGGATTGGTCGTAAACATGCTTTACCGTCCATACACCTTCCATACGTGTTTTGGTTGGCGTTTCGTCTATGGCACAGGAGGAAATGAATATGACAAATAATACCAACGCACTGATAAGAATTTTTTTCGGGAGCATGTTGATCTTCATGTTGTTTTGATTTGATTACTAATGGCTTACTATTATTTTTTTGCGGAAAATACTTTTTTCATTAAGGAAGGTGGCCATATATACGCCGGATGGGAATTTCCTGACATCTATACCTTTGGATGAATAGGGTTCCTCAAGCATCAACAGTCCATTCATGTCAAAAATCTTCACATAATAATTCTTTTCACTTGGCAAATTTACTAAAAATCTGTCATATACAGGATTGGGTCTTATGATAATTTCTTCAGGTGTCAAGTTGTTATCCACTGAAGTTATCACCTCTGTTTTAATCCATATTGGATTCGTAGTACTGAAAAAACGGTCGAATGGTCGGTGGTAAATTGTGCTGAGAGCCCCATAATTTTTTGTAGAGTGCAGGGATGCCCTGATCATAAAATATTGATTGGCGGGGATGTCACCAAAAAGGGTTCCTAAAATGCTCTGCAGGTCATAGGTCTGGTGGTTGACAAGCGGCAGGTCGTATGAAAAAGTGCTGTCCATAGTGATGCCGGTGAGTGTAATTTGGGTCATATCACCAAATTCGGGAGTGATATAGGCGTCAACAATCAGCCGGGAGGTTGCCATTTGCTGTGTGGTAAGCACGGTGTCCTGCCCGATATAAATCTCGTTTGTGCTGTCGGATCCGTCGGTACTGATTCCGATGTTTATTATGGGGCCGTCGGAAAGTATGGTGTGTCCGTTTTTCAGCGCTCTCAGCACATTTTTGCCATGGTGTCCCATACCTTCGGGACAAAAGGCCAGCGTGGAAATTTTGCCGATAGCGTTATTATTGATAGTTCCCATGATGCCAAAAGTCATTTCGGTGTTTGAGTAATTAAAAGAACCATGGGCGTCACTGCCGGCGCCAATAAAAAATTTCCAGTTTTTTACCGAGGGGAATAAGTTTTTTATTTGGAGGGATTTTCGTTGCAAAAAATCTGTAATGTCCAAGCCTTGTATGTACCTGTAGAAATGATGCCGCATGTCCATGGAATCCAATGGGACAAAGGGTGTTGCCGAAGAGGAATACTCCACATTCCAGGGATTATTTTCATCATCGGTAGTCGTTATTGAGGTTCTGTTATTCCATATCTCTCCACCGGTGAGGCCTTTCTGGAATAAAAACAGGGTGTCTTCGCTGTACAGATCGCTGAGGGCTGAGACATCATTGCAACTTACTGTGCCATAGGTGGGAAACGCGCTGCCATTTGCCGGGAACAAGGTGTCTCCCAGATTCCAGAGGCCGCCGCCAATGGCAAAGCTTAGCTCATCGTTTTCGGCGAAAGGATGTGCCGCATAGGCAAAACCATCATACACGGAAAGGTTGGTTAAGGCCTGTACTACCGAAAAGGTGGTAGCGGAAATATCACCGCCGCCGTCGAGAAAATAATGGAAACAAAAGGGGTCGGCAGGGGAAGGATATAACAGGCAATGAACAACCTTCCCATCAGAATTATTGATGCTGGCTTCCATAGCTCTTATAAAAACAAAACTGGAGTCGGTGGTGTTGAGGCCTTGTACGGCGGAGCCAAGCCTGTCCCAGTTATTTTGCATGCTCAGGCCGTAGTTGTCGTAATCGCTGCTATGGTCAGTAACTGTTATCCAATCCAGGCCGGTTTTTTGGGCCGCTAATTTGGTGGCTTCCAGAGGCAGGCCATATTCAACATCGTTTTGGGTGAACAATGTGTGGTAATGCATATCGCCCCGGTACCAGCCCTGTATGCGCGGGAGGTCTTCAGGCTGCCTGAAAACCCTGAAATACTGCGCCCATTGTTCGGAACACCAGATGCTGAA
>DAOOWO010000101.1:0-7801 GCA_035371225.1 Bacteroidales bacterium
ATCAAGGATTTTCAAACCCAAATACACGTCAACAAAGACGGCAGCCTGCATGTGTCACACCAATACCTGGTAAAATTTAAAAACCCCTACAGCACCGAAAACAGTTTTACTGCCACCGAAAATTTTTCTTATTATGACAACAGTACCGACAACAAGGCTTACGGGGCCAAACTCCCCGACTGGTCCTTTTTGAGCGGATATACCAGGCTGATAATTAAAAACCTTACGGCAAGCGGAACACACGATGATTACAGCCTTAGAAACAACCTTTACAACTCGGTGTATTGGGGTAATACCGAAGGCACAACTCAGGACACCCTGTACAGCTATGAATACGATATTTTTGGATTGTTTACCAAAAAAAACGGCAGGTATTACCTCAACAAAGCGCTAACCAGTCCTTTTGACGAACCCATCAAAACAGGGACTATCCTTATTATACTGCCCGAAAATGTCAATGCTGCGGATATCACCACCTTATTCCTGGTAAACAACAAGGAATCCGATAAAATAAGTTACACGGTAAAAGGCAACACCATCACCTGTAAACTCAGTAAGCCCCTGTTTCAGGGCGAAGTCCTCTTTCTCGACATGTCGGTTCCAAAAGAGCAGTTGTCTGTATCGGGGATGCTCACATGGAAGATTATCTGGAAAAACAACAAACTGCTCATACTGCCGTTTATCATTTTCTTTTTGCTGTTTATACTGTGGTATGTATTCGGCAGGGATAAAAAAGACGCAATTGTTGTTCAGTACAAACCACCAATGGACATCACGCCTGCCGAGGCTGGTTATCTGTGGGATAATAAACTTCATAAACGCGACCTGGTATCGCTTATATATTACTGGGCAGGGCATGGGCTGGTGTCTATCAAAGAAATAAAAGCTCCCGGAAAAACCATCGATTATGAGCTTACCCGGCTGCGCGACCTGCCCGCCGGAGCCAAAAGTTTTGAAAAAAAGATGTTCGAAGGCCTGTTCAAAGCCGGGAACAAAGATTCCGTAAAAGTAAGCGCACTGAAAAACTCTTTTTATGTTACCATGAATGCCACCGACAAAGATTTGCATGACTATGCCAGGACAAATAAGTTCTATGTACCGGGAACACTCGGTTTCAGCCGATTTCTGAAAGTAATTGCTTTTGTATTTTTAGGCGTGGGAATTTTTCTCTCCCTGTTTTTTGGACAAAACTGGTTGCAATTTCAGATTTTTGTGTTGCTGACCTCTATGTCCTTATTCTTTTTCGGACTGCTGATGCCCAAACGAGCACATTTTGCTGCAGAGAAGTACCAAAAATTACTCGGCTTCAAAGAGTTTATTCAAAGGGCAGAAAAAGAAAAACTCCGCGATCTGCTGGAGGAAAATCCAAAATACTTCGATGAAACTGTGGCTTTTGCCATCGTGATGTGCTTGGGCAGCGAATGGGCCGACAAGTTCCACGACCTTATCCAATCCGAACCTGACTGGTACCAATCTTCCAATGGCCATACGTTCTCTACTTCCCTGCTGGTTTCGTCCATCATATCCAGCATGTATCATATGGACCACAACTTCAATTATAAACACACATCTTATTCATCGGGCTCTTATTCCGGTTCGAGGAGTTCGGGTTTCAGTTCATTTGGCGGTGGCGGCGGTTTCAGCGGATTCAGCGGCGGCGGCGGATTTTCGGGCGGCGGATTTGGCGGCGGCGGCGGCTCGAGCTGGTAAAACATAGTAAAAAGTCTACAATTCGATCCGCCGCGGCGGACTCAGTGCAAGAAGCAAAAATGGAAAGCCTGCAGCAGCGGAAAGTTCGTAGACCGTGAACATATTTTAAGCCAAATTATCATAATATCCTAATAATGAGATAGTTTTGGATTATCTGAAAACTATATATTGGACATTTGCTTTTCTTAATTTATTGTTGTAATTTTGGTATTTAATTAATATTTTAATTATTTATCATTAAAAATAATTCTGATAAACTAACTATGATACAATTCTTTAAAAACTGCGGCAAAACGACAACAGATAGGTTAGTTAAATTAATTCCGAGTGTTTTTTTCCTGTTTTTATTTACACAGGCAGGTGCTCAACAGGCAACGGTAACCGCCGGTGGCAACGCTTCAGGAATTGGAGGCACCGCCAGTTATTCAGTTGGCCAGATAGTATATACAACAAATACAGGCACCAATGGTTCAGTAGCACAAGGAGTGCAGCAACCTTTTGAAATATCCATTGTTACCGGAATAGAACAAGCTGAAGATATTCATCTTTTATGCGCTGCTTATCCCAACCCGGCCACTGAGATATTAATATTATCAGTTGAAAATTATAACAATAAAAAGTTGTTTTACCAACTTTATGATATTTATGGAAAATTATTGGAAAACAAGACCGTATCAGGCAGTAAAACTCCTATTTCGTTGGAAAACTTAGCCCCCGCATCATATATTCTGAAATTAACCGATGATAATAAAGAAATAAAAGTATTTAAAATCATAAAAACTCAATGATACCCGGCAACCAGGCGTATATCAGACAAGCAAACTGACCAAAATAAAATTAAAAAAATTAACAATGAAAAAACTGTTTACCATTCTGGCAGCATTATTATTTACAGCCACATTAAGGGCACAAAGTCCTGATGAAATGAGTTATCAGGCAGTAATCCGCAATAATAGCAACCAACTTGTAACCAATACGCTGGTTGGCATAAAGATTAGCATTATGCAGGGGCTGCCACCATCGTATACGGCAGTTTATTGGGAAACACAGACCCCGACCACCAATGCAAATGGCTTAGTTTCG
This sequence comes from Bacteroidales bacterium, assembly GCA_035371225.1. Lineage (GTDB taxonomy): Bacteria > Bacteroidota > Bacteroidia > Bacteroidales > CAIWKO01 > CAIWKO01. Next base: position 2,794 of record DAOOWO010000101.1, read on the forward strand.
TTGACTATAGGTGGCACTCATACAGGCTTTGACACGATCCACTGGGACAATGGCCCCTATTTCATAAAAACCGAAACCGACCCTAACGGCGGAGTAAATTACACTATTACGGGAGAAAGCCAGTTGCTTAGCGTTCCTTATGCCCTGCATGCCAACACGGCAGACAGTGTAACAGGAATCCTGCATGAAACCGATCCTGTTTATGGCGCTTCGCCTGCCGCAAATATCACCGGAGCGGATATCACCAACTGGAATAACAGCTTGCTGCCTTTGGGGGCGTATGGAGAAACACTATTTCACAATGGAACAGGATGGAATAATTCGTCTAACCTATACAACGATGGGTTTCATGTAGATATTAACCGTCTTTCCGTTTTGAATGAATTTACCTCACTTACGCCAATTTTAATTTCGGTTCCACTGGGAATGAAACCTTTGTTAATTACATCATCTGTAAAAGTTGACAGTTTGAACGCTGATTACCTGGATGGGATGCACGCATCAGGTTTTGCAACGGCCGGACATAATCATGGTTCGGGTACGGTGAATTATTTATCAAAATGGACAAGCAGCACCGGCCTGGGAAATAGCATCATATATGATGGCGGTAGCAGCATTGGTATTGGCACAACCTCCACAACATCCAAACTTGAAGTACAAAGCTCTTATGGTGTGGTTGCCAGGTTTATCGGGGAGGCTGCAATGGCATCGTCGGGAACCTATGTTGGCATCAGAGACCAGACGGGGGGAGTGGACTGGTACCTTAGTGAATTTGACAATGGTGACTTTGCCATAAATCAGAATGGGGGGTATAACCGGCTGATCATTGACCATAATACCGGTAATATTGCTATTGGATCCGGCCCGACAACAGACAGACTGACTGTAAATGGCGTGATTGCTGCAACGGGAGGAAATTCAACACAATGGAATTCGGCTTACAGTTGGGGAAATCACGCCACTGCTGGTTATTTGACCTCTTATACTGAAACCGATCCAATTTTTGGCATTTCACCGGCGGCAGGAATTACAGGTACAAACATTACTAACTGGAACAATAATATGTTGCCCTCAGGTTTAAACGGACAAACCCTGATGCATAACGGTACCGGCTGGATTGCCAGTAGCAGCCTGTTTAACAATGGCATGAGCGTGGGTATAGGAACAACATCTCCCGCACAAAAACTGGATGTCAACGGAAATATCAATGCCGCCGGAAATTTAATAGCTGCCGGCATCAATACCAGCGGCCAGATCAATTCGACGATACCCAACGGAATCGCCCCGATCATTGTGGTTTCAACAACCAAAGCCACTAACCTGAATGCTGATATGGTCGACGGGCACCATCTTAATGGAACGCCGATACAGGTAAGAGCCAGCGGCATCGTTACCGGCGGCAATTATGTTGATATTGACATCCCTTCATATTACCCCTTTGAATTGCAATTATCGTCCGGACACCCTTATGCTTACACAGCCATCAATGGCGGGCAAGCCGCCATACAAGGCTTTGTAAACGACAGCAGGGTGGGATTATTAATAACATACAGTAACGGTGCGAGCTATACCGGCGCACCGGGCACCGGCACAGTTTCTTCTACCTATAAAACCTGCGACCTCGGCAGTATTGTCGATCTCTTCACTTTTGGAGGCACTTCAGGCAATATCTACACCGTAAGCTCTATGGGCACATCCTTAAAGCTACGTATAAGAACGAACACTGGCGCTATTGAAGTCTATTATAAATTGACCTATTGATACCGGAATAAAATTTTTCAGATTCCATTATCATTGGCTTTTCATGTGATAATTCAGGGTATTTGCCCCGGATTAATGGAGGGCCAGTGAATTGAAAAATTTTACCACAAATCCTGTTTAAAAAACCTATGCAGTAAAGGTTTCTCAGTGCGAGTATGGAATCTGAATTCCATGAAAATTTTCCGGATCCCTTTGACTATTTTTTTCCCTTAAGTTCTTCCAGTTCTTTTTCCAGCTTATTAAGCTTGTCTATGAGTTTCGGCAGGTTCTTAAAATGCACATACGAACGCAGGTAATCTTTAATATTAAAAGCCGGGGCCCCCTGAACTATGGCTCCCTCGTCCTTTATGCTTGACGCAATGCCCGACTGCGCTTGTATCATCACCCGGTCGGCAATGGCAATATGGCCAACAATGCCTACCTGCCCACCTATCGTCACATGTTTTCCGATCTTTGTTGAACCGGCAATTCCTGTCTGCGACACGATCACCGTGTTTTCCCCCACTTCAACATTATGGGCAATCATCACGAGGTTATCAATTTTACAGCCCTTATGTATGATTGTCGATCCAAGTGTTGCCCTGTCTATGGTAGTGTTGGCACCAATCTCCACATCATCTTCAATAACCACATTGCCTGTCTGCGTTACTTTTTTGTAAGAACCATCAGGCTGAGGAGCAAAACCAAAGCCATCGGCGCCGATTACCACCCCGGAATGGAGAATACAATTTTTGCCAATACAATTTTCCGAATATACCGTTACCGAAGCAAAAAGCGTGGAGTTATCTTTTATCACCACATTATCGCCCACGTAACAAAGCGGGTAAACTTTCACGTTATCGCCTATCACGGCATTATCGCCAATGAAGGCCTGGGCACCTATATACACATTCTTGCCAATTTTAGCCGATTCGGAAATGAAGGCTTTATCCGAAATGCCTGTTTTATTGAGTTTTATCTGGTTGTACATCTCCAGCAAGGTCGAAAAAGCGGTATATGCATTGTCAACCCTGACTAATGTGGAATTTATTTTTTGTTCGGGAACAAAATCGTTGTTTACGATGACCACGGCCGCCGCAGTGGTGTAAATAAAATGGGTATAGGCAGGATTGGCTAAAAAAGTCAATGATTCCGCATCGCCCTCTTCTATCTTCGACAGTTTTGTAAAGTATGCTTCAGGGTTGCCTTCTACGGTGCCGTGCAACACTTCTGCCAGTTGTTGTGCAGTATATTTCATAATATTGGATTTTACTTGATAAAACAAAATTATAAAATCTTAGGTACGCAAAGCGTATTATTATAATTTTATCCCATAGGATTGCCTGAAAACATGCCTGTAAAGCTTATTGTCTTGCCGCTGAGCCGCACAAAAGCCCATGTTCCAACTTTGCGCCTTCGCATATTTGCGAGAGAAAAACAACGAAAATTTCGCACAGTGCGGCAGAACCGCTGAGAAACCCATGTTCTAACTTTGCGTCTTCGCGTAAAACGTTGTGTTATTGCAGTTTATTTTTAACCCACTTACATCGCCCATTAATTGCTGACTTCAACATTACAATATTTGAAACCAATCATAATCCCTCATTTTTTATTTCCGACCTTACAAAAGCCCGGTTCTCATAAGGGTTTTATTGTCCTGAAATTTTTTCAATATATTGAACAGTAATTTCAACTCCGTTCATATTCCTGACCTTTAGGGCCAGTTCTTCAGCATTTTTCCGGTATTTATCATTGGTGATGCATTCAGTTATAGCTGATGAAATTTCTTTGGCAGAAATCTTTCTGAAATCACAGGTATCAGGCCCTAACCCAAGTTTTAGAATTTGCTTGCGGTTATCAAACTGATCACCCATAAAAGGAAAAGCTGCCTGCGGGATACCTGCCCTTGCAATTGCAGACAGAGTCCCCGTTCCCCCATGATGGATGGCCGCTGCCAACCTGGGGAACAACAAGTCAAAGGGCAATTCATCAACGTATAAAATATCCCGGGCGTTATTTGCCGGGAACTCTGCCCATCCTTTTGAAATTATCAGTCTTTGGTTAGTAGTTTCACGGACTTGCCCGAACATGGATATGTATTTTTCGATATTCGTTATCGGGTTACTTCCAAACCCTATATAAACCGGCGGTTTCCCGGAGTTCAGGAGTTCTTCAACCATTTGCGGCAACCCGGTTTTTGACGGCAGCAGCATGAAACCGGTTTGGGTGAAAGCAAATGCAGAGTCCTCGCGCGCCGCGTTAATTTCTTTATCACAAGCCATGATTACATTTTCACCTAACCAGTGAGACCATATATCTATAATTGGTGGCAGGCCGTGTTTTGCCCGTGCTTTGTTCATATAACCTTTCATCATCAGGTTCATCATTTTCCTGCCAAAGCCGAACATCATCCGGTTTTTCAATGGATCGTCTTTTGTAGTGCCCAACAAGATTGGATAGTAAGCAACAAGCCGGTATGGAACCTTTAAAATTTCTGCCGCTGTATGCACTCCCACTACAATACCGGCCCCCAATATCAAATCAACGCCTTGGATTATTCCGGGTAAAAGGTTTATCTGATCAAGGACAAATTTTTTTCCCTGGCTTGGTGAAATTTTTACAGCTACACCACCTTTTTGCTTCTCAGGATTTTCTTTCATGGATTTTTTAATCTCAGGGCCGAATGGCACAAACCTGCAATTATACTTTTGCGCAAGTTCTTCATTTTCTGACGGCGCACAAATAGTAACTTCATGCCCTTTTGCCATTAAGCCTGTTGCCAATGCAATCATGGGCTGGACATCGCCCCTTGTTCCGAGTATAACACATGCAATTTTCATAGCTCAAATTTTTATTTACTGAATTGAAATTGCTTGATTTAATTATATTTATATAATGCTGTTACCATTTCGGATTTCATCTGTACTTTTTATTAAAACATGTTATAAAATTACTAATATCAATCCCATAAAACAAATATTTAATGATTTTTTATAACTCTAAAATAATATACATCCACCCTTAGAAACTTTTGGTTTATAAGAATATGTTACTGCCACTTGTCTCAGCCAACCTTGAAAATTTTAAGTCACACTGAGCATCACAACATTAGAGTCGGGATTGTGCCTGTCTGCTTGGCGCAGCCTTGCAGGCAGGCACTGCTGTTTCAGCAGTTCCGGCCCGGCCTGACCAGAATAATTAATTTTTATTAACTAAGTAACTGTTTGGATTTTATTTATCAAGTCTGTTAAGCATTAATTTGATCATA
>DAOOWO010000102.1:0-7782 GCA_035371225.1 Bacteroidales bacterium
AATTGGCAGTATGATTAATCTAAAGCAGGTTCTCATTATATTGTTTTTTATATCAATGCAACAATTCCTTTATAATTATATTCTTTACCGGCAAAGTCCTTTACAAAAAACACCCAGGTATAAATTCCCTGAGGACACTTTTTTTTACTTAATCTATGCTTTCCATCCCAAGGGTTGTCCATAGAATTCATTTCAAAAATCAAGCCTCCCCAGCGGTCGTATATGTACATTTTTATTTCAAGTTTATCCAGGTTATGACCGACCGGGGAAAAAAAGTCATTAGTGCCATCACCATTAGGAGTGAATGCATTAGGAAAGAACACCTCCCAGTTCCAGGAATCGCTCACCAGGCACCAGGGACCAAAGAAATTTTCGGGCGAAACACTTCCGACATAACACTTATTTGCATCAGCATCTGTTGTTCCGGCAGAATCCATATCATCCCAGCGGAGTTCGTCCGAATTATAACGGATAGCTTTCATTTCCGGCTCGTTCAAGCCACTATTACATTCCGGGTTGATGTCCTGCTCGCGATACTGCAGCACCAAATCCACCTCCGGTTTGTCAGTATAAAAAGGCTCTGCCAACCAGTAGCGGTCGGCAATAAATTCATGTCCGCGGTCCAGTTGATCAACTGCCGCAGGCAAAGGAACATTCTGGCAGCCAACAGGATAAGTCGCAAAACTGATGGAGCCCCCGGCAGGTGAACCGGGACTTTTGGTGGTCAACAAAACCGCCACATCGGCTATGCTGTCGAAACCGCTGCCGAAAGGCAGTTTATAAGAGCCTGTTTCCTGTCCGATAAACCATTCCACCTCTCCAAGGCCTTCGAGACTGTTAGTTTCACTTTGAATGTATTTGCCGATATGAGTCAGCGCCGTCGGGTTTGAGTTCAGGAGTTTTATTTTGCGGGAGTTCAGATCAAGGACGGCATCCACAAACAAGGTATCATACACTTTGCAATCAGTGATGTTGAGTGTTTTTTTTGCATTCTCCAGCACGAGGTTTTCAAACAGCGTCGGATGATTACCAGCAATGTATTGATTTACAACACCATCCATAATCACCTTGCCTACATGGCCCGAACCGGCAGAAACCATCACTTCGTTGTTAGCGTTGTTTATCCAGTTACGTTTTACAATGACCGTTCCATCAAGGTCAACTTTTCCGTCGGAAACGCCATCGTTCAGGTTGTAGAAACTTCCACAAATCACCACATAGGCTCCATCGGACACCACTATGCCTGCACCGTTATTCACCACATGTTGCGCCCAACTTTCTCCCCACAGAAAAAACTGAAGTAAAAAAAGCCCAAACACATGTAATATCAATGACTTGCGATGTTTCATCGTCAGAAAAAAGTTGACTTTTGGTTCATTTAAATAATTCAAGAATATGACTTTCGTTTTTGATGAAGTTTCTATAAATAAATTCAAAAAATCCGTTCTTACAATTTACAGGCAACTGCTCTTTAATTCGATTATAGCTTCCTTAATATCGGCTGCTCCAAAAACCGCGTTGCCTGCTACAACAATGTCTGCGCCGGCATCGGCCAGCAATTTGATATTACTGGAATTAACTCCGCCATCTACTTCAATCAAAGCAGCAGCATTGTTTTCGGTGATAAGCGCTTTTGTCTTACGGATTTTTTGAAAGGAATTGGTAATAAACTTTTGCCCACCATAGCCGGGATTTACCGACATTATCAGCACAAGGTCTGCGTCGTGAATAATTTCTTCAAGCAGCGCCACCGGTGTATGTGGATTCAATGCAATACCGGCTTTTACGCCCAGCGACCTGATAGCATGTACGGTTCTGTTCAGGTGCTGGCAAGCTTCGAAGTGCACCGTAAGGTATTCAGGCTTGTAAGCTGCAAAACGTTCGAGGTATTTGTCGGCATCAGCAATCATCAGATGAATATCCAGAGGTTTGCGGACATATGACACCAGAGAATCCAAGATGGTAAAACCGAAAGAAATATTAGGGACAAAAACACCATCCATTACGTCCACATGGATAAAGTCGGCGGTACTTTCGTTAATGATGCCAATCTGATCTTTAAGTATGCCGAAATCAGCAGATAAGATAGAGGGAGAAAGTTTACAGGCCATTAGTCAAATTTTTATCCATACAAATATACAAACTATAGCCAGTTAACCAAGATAAGATTTTAAATTTTTGCTACGTGAGGTGATTTTCAGCTTACGAATTGATTTTTCCCTTATTTGCCGGACACGTTCCGGTGTCAGATCAAATTTTCGGGCAATCTCATCCAGTGTCAGGGGAAGGTTGCCTTTCAGGCCAAAAGAATACCTGAGAATTTCAGCTTCGCGGAAAGTCAGTGTTGCAAAAGCCCTTTCAATTTCAATGCGAAGTGAATCCAAAATCAATCCGGTATCGGGTCCAAAAAGTTCGTCGGTTTTGAGGGTGTCCATCATGGTGGTATCTTCGTCGGGAATGATGGGGACATCCATTGAGACATGTTTGCCGCTGTTACGCAAAGAGTCTTTTATTTCTGTTTCGGAAACATTCAGAATTTCTGCTATCTCATCTGCGTTTGGTTCGCGTTGATTGGCCTGTTCAAAGAGGGTGTATGCTTTATTAATGCGGTTTAAAGTGCCTATTTTATTCAAAGGCAGGCGAACTATCCGGGATTGCTCGCCAATGGCCTGCAGAATTGATTGTCGTATCCACCATACGGCATAGGATATAAACTTAAAACCTTTGGTTTCATCAAACCGTTGTGCCGCTTTTATCAGCCCGACATTCCCCTCATTGATAAGGTCCGGAAGGCTTAGTCCCTGATTTTGGTATTGTTTGGCCACAGAAACTACAAAGCGAAGGTTTGCCCGTGTAAGTTTATGTAAGGCAGCCTGGTCGCCTTGCTTAATACGCTGAGCCAATATTACTTCTTCCTCAGGAGATATCAGCTCTACTTTACTGATTTCCTGCAGGTATTTGTCGAGGGAAGCAGTTTCGCGGTTGGTAACCTGTTTTACGATTTTTAGCTGTCTCATAAAATTTATTTTTAAATAAATTTATCGCAAACAAAATAGTGATAATCATTGTATGCAAATGTTTCTGCATTAATCTCTTACCTCTATCTTTATGAAGACAGCAGTGAATAAAAAAAGGTTGCCTGAAAACGAAGAAATTTTTCGGGCTTATTGTTGTTGATTGGGTTTAGGCAATAAGGCCTTACGTGATAATTTCAGTTTGCCGGTTTTTTTATCGATTTCGATGAGTTTTACCTGAACTTCGTCACCGATTTTAAATACTTTTTCCACATCGTCGGTACGTTTCCAGTCAATTTCAGAAATGTGCAGCAAGCCATCTTTACCAGGCAGGATTTCAATGAAAGCGCCAAAAGGCTGGAGATTGCGAACTTTTCCTGTATATATCTCGCCTACTTCAGGTACAGCAACAATTTTTCTTATCCAGTTGATGGCTTTGTCGGTAGATTCCTTGTCGTTGGAAACGATGTCGACGATGCCGAATTCTCCTTCTTCTTCAATAACGATGGTAGCGCCAGTTGTATTCTGAATTTCCTGAATAATCTTGCCTCCCGGGCCTATTACGGCGCCGATAAATTCTTTAGGAATGGTCATTTGCACGATACGGGGCACATGAGGTTTGTAATCAGCCCGTGGCACTGAAATGGTTTTTTCCATTTCGCCAAGGATATGAAAACGTCCTGCACGGGCCTGATTGAGGGCTTCGGAGAGTATTTCATAAGACAGTCCATCGACTTTTATATCCATCTGGCAAGCCGTGATACCGTCGCGGGTGCCGGTAACTTTAAAGTCCATATCGCCGAGGTGGTCTTCGTCGCCAAGAATATCGGACAAGATGGCGTATTTGCCATCGCTGCCGCTTATCAGGCCCATGGCGATACCCGATACTGGTTTTTTAAGTTTCACTCCGGCATCCATCAGCGCGAGAGTACCTGCGCAAACGGTAGCCATTGAGGAAGAACCATTCGACTCGAGGATGTCGGAAACGATCCTTATAGTATAAGGATTTTCTTCGCCCCAGGGGATCATATTTTTTAGTGCCCGGTGTGCGAGGTTTCCATGACCTATCTCGCGGCGGCCGGTTCCACGCATCATTTTCACTTCACCAGTGGAGAACGGTGGAAAATTATAGTGGAGCATAAATTTGTTTTTGCCGTCGAAAATTACGCCATCGATAATCTGTTCGTCGAGCTTGGTGCCTAAGGTAACGGTGGTGAGTGACTGGGTTTCGCCGCGGGTAAAAATGGATGAGCCATGGGCGGCGGGCAGGTAATCCACTTCGCACCAGATAGGCCTGATTTGATCGAGTTTACGTCCGTCGAGACGTTTTCTGTCGTTCAGCATCATGTTGCGAACGGCTTCTTTTTCCACCTGAAAATAATACCTGTTTATCATGCCAGCTTTGGCGGTACGTTCTTCTTCAGGGATAGTAAGGATAAAATCGGCTTTGATTTTTTCAAAAGCTTCAGCACGTTCGTGTTTGAAAGTGGCATTGCTCGCGATGTCGTAAATTTTCTGATAGGCGAAATTCCAGAGGTTTTGTTTCAGGGTTTCGTCGTTGGTTTCGTGACAGTATTCGCGTTTGGCTTTTGATTTTTCTATCATGGCGGCCAGTTCGAGCTGAGCACGGCATTGGATACGGATGGTTTCGTGAGCAAATTTGAGGGCTTCGAGCAGGTCGTTTTCGGAAACTTCTTTCATTTCGCCTTCCACCATCACAATATTGTCCATGGACGCAGCTACCATGATGTCAAAATCGGACAATAATAAATCAGAGGTGCTGGGGTTTACGACAAATTTGCCGTCAATTCTTCCCACTCTCACTTCAGAGATAGGTCCGTTGAAGGGTATGTCAGATATGGTAAGAGCCGTAGAAGCTGCCAGGCAGGCCAGTGCATCAGGCATACATTCTTTGTCGCCGGATATCAGGGTAACTAATACCTGTGTTTCGGCATGATAGTTATCGGGGAACAGTGGACGCAATGCCCTGTCGATGAGGCGGGACACCAATATTTCATATTCCGAGGGACGGGCTTCGCGTTTGAAAAAACCACCCGGAAAACGGCCGGTGGCCGCATATTTTTCCTGATAATCAACAGAAAGGGGCATAAAGTCAACATTTTCACCGGCTTCCTTTTTTGATACCACCGTTGCCAGCAACATGGTGTCGCCCATTTTTACTACTACCGAACCGTCGGCCTGTTTGGCAAGCTTACCGGTTTCCAGATTTATCATTCTTCCATCTCCAATATCAAACGATTTGTTTATTCCATTCATAATTTTTTAGTTTTTTTTAATTAATATGCCTCTTTAAATTTCAATATGCCTCTTTAAATAAAAAAAGGCAATTTGCATTGCCTTTTTCAACGTGATGGTATTTTATTTCCTTATCTTAAGTTCTTTGATGATTGCTCTGTAGCGATTAATATCTCTTTCTTTCAGATAATCGAGCAGACACCTTCTTTTACCGACAAGGCGTACCAGTGATCTACGGGTAAAACTGTCCTTATCATTTTTCTTGAGGTGTTCGGTAAGGTGCTGAATTCTAAGTGTAAACAATGCTATCTGACCTTCAGATGATCCAGTGTCAAACTCTGATTTACCGTATTGTTTGAAGATATTTTTCTTTACTTCGTTTGTTAGATACATTTTTCTTTGATATTAAATTGGAGTGCAAAAGTACAAAAATATTTTTTATGAAAACAAAATTAAAGGAAATTTTTTTTATTTATTGAAAATTAAGTTCTGAAGTATATTCACCATGCATAAGTTTTTCGACAGAGAACGAAGTAAGATTATACGAGAGTGTTTTGGTGTAACGTGAAGAAAAAATTCCCAGACCGTTGCCGATATTTGTATAAAGTGGTCTTTCCTGAATAATGCTGTTTGAGGGTTTGTTGAGGTCGATATAAATACTCAGTTCGTCAGCGCCTGCAGAAATGACAAAATCCACCATACCGATGAGGCGTACGACATTGTAATCAACAGGTACTTCGGCGGCCACGCGACGGTAAAAATCTTCTGAATTATAGTTGGTCAGCAAAGTTTCACCGCCTTTGAGGGTTTCGGATTTTACGGTACTCAGATGCCAGTCAACAAATTTATCGGTAGTATCATGGGTGGTGAGATTGACCTCACGGTAATGAAAACGGAACCAAGGTTCGTATATACGTCCGTTTTTGCCCGATTTCCAGGAAGCCTCCAGAGTGTTATAGGCCAAATTGGAGCCTACCAATCCGAGCAGCGGGTTTTCGGGGTTATAGGAAGGTTTCATGATGGTAAAGTCGTGGATGAGGTTAGTGGCAGCGGTAATCTGGTTGCCGGTGATCAGGTTTTTGATTTTGAGCCTGAAAGAGTCGGCAACAGCAAGCTGCTGGCTTGGAATAAAGCGATATACATCCTGCACAGGATAGTAAAAAATACCTGAATCTTTGTTGGCTATGGTGGTTTTTTCCAGAGTGAAGGTGTGGACTTCGTTGCCGTTGGAAATCTGCGTGATAGTTACTTCCAGATCGTTGCCATAAGAACTAGACCCTGCATCGGCAGCCATCTCGATGGCGTTGCCTTCGCCCAGGAAAGCCCGGGTGATTTTAATATACTGCACCGGTTGTGTCTGGTCTAACAATCCATAAACGATAGCAATATCTTTTTTTTCGGCGTTGATGTCGAAATCGGTCTTACAGGAATTTAAAAACCAGGATAAAATAATTAGGAAAGGGAGAATTGCTTTACGCATAAAGAATAGAAATTTATTGCAAAAGTAATTATTTCAAACCAGATTACACATTAAATATTTCAAATTGAAACATTAGGTCTAAAAGCATACGTTTTGCAATAATAAAATTACCATATAAAAAAACAGTGAAAAAGGAGTTTTATTATATGATTTGATAACTTTGCACAAAATAAATCACAAATTATGATCACAGAACCAGCAAAAATTGCCAAGATCACGACACATGTTTTGCGTGAAATGAAACTGCGCGGAAGAAAAATTGCCATGCTTACTGCTTATGATTTTTCTTTTGCCAAAATCCTTGATGCGGCCGAAATAGATATCATCCTGGTAGGTGATTCGGCGTCAAACGTCATGGCCGGACATTCTTCCACCCTTCCTATTACGCTCGACCAGATGATATATCATGCGGCCTCGGTAATGCGGGGCGTAACGCGCGCGCTGGTGGTGGTTGACCTGCCTTTTGGTACATATCAGGGAAACTCTATGGAAGCTTTGTCATCTGCTGTAAGGATAATGAAAGAAACAGGCGCCGACGCTGTAAAACTGGAAGGAGGCCGCGAAGTGCTCGAATCTGTAGCAAGGATACTTTCTGCAGGCATACCTGTGATGGGACATCTGGGGCTTACACCGCAATCTATACATAAATTCGGAACCTATGTGGTGCGTGCCACAGAAGAAAAAGAAGCTCAGAAACTATTGGAGGATGCCCATCTGCTTGATGAAGCGGGGTGTTTCGGGATTGTTCTGGAAAAAATTCCCGCCAAACTAGCCGCACAGGTTACACAGGAAGTAAAGACCCCTGTGATAGGCATAGGTGCCGGTGGAGAAGTCGACGGGCAGGTACTTGTTTTGCACGATATGCTTGGGCTGAATATGGAATTTTCGCCGCGTTTTCTGCGCCGCTACCACAACCTTCAGGAAGAAGTGCTGGGGGCCGTTACGGCATATATCAAGGATGTAAAATCAAAGAATTTTCCCAACGAAAAAGAGCAGTATTAATCATGTCGTTTGATATTGCCCCGCAAGTTT
>DAOOWO010000103.1:0-7772 GCA_035371225.1 Bacteroidales bacterium
GCTTATTGTCCATTTGGGGTGAGGCTTGTATTTCGCACTAATGTAAGCACCATACGATTGCCATGTTGACCCATCCGGATAACGTGTAACTGTTGAATCTTCTTCTTTTGTTACTACATGCGTAAGCGATGCCACTGAATGTACTTTATTATAGACAGCTTCCAATCCATATGATACAGAGACTTTTTCACTGATCTTCTTATCAAAATCAAGGTTCACAGAAACGGCCCTTACATTTTCTTTTTGCATATGCAACTCACGAAACATGAATTCCCGATCATAACGGCTTTCTTCAAAGAACTGATAGGCGGCAATTAAACGTAAATTATCGAAGATAATATTGCTCTTTGTATAAGAAGCTCCAATCCGGTGCATACTCCATTTTTGGGGTCCGTAATACCACTCAGCCCATCGCAATTTGTTTTTGTATGGCCCCGAGGTTTGCATCACATACAAGCGGTCATAGCGGTTATAGCTGGTAGTTTGCGAATAATGGAATCCATAGTCTAAATCCCAGTATTTTGCCGGCTTATAGCGCACTTTTTGCATGTAATTTATCTGGCCGTATTTTGAACCGACCTGTAATGCAGAATCCTGGTTTGGAAACATATAGTCTTTGTTATCAATCGTCTGCACATAATAAGGCCGATAAAAATAGGCCACCCCTCCAACAGTTCCTGAACGTAAATCGCCATAATCAGAAAAAGTAAAGCTTGTAGTAAATGCCAGCTTTTTAAGCCCGATATTAAAATCCACATGCCCTGTCTTTTCCATATTGGCCGAAGAAAAACGAGTTATGGCATTACCTGTAATTACAGGCTTGGCATTTTCCGTGCATGAAAATTTTGGTTCCAGCGTGTTAAAACTCATAACGCCACCGATTGCATCGCTGCCAAACATTACAGAGCCTGGCCCAAAAAGTATTTCTGTACTTTCCATGGCATTGGCATCAAGCGAAATGACGTTCTGAAGGTTCCCTGCCCGAAATATTGCCGTATTCATACGAACCCCATCCACCACAAGTAATACACGATTAGTCGCCATACCCCTTAGCATTGGAGACCCGCCGCCCAACTGGCTTTTCTGAATAAAAGCATAACCACTCATGCCAAGCAAATCGGCTGATGTTTGCGGGTTCTGAAACGCAGCTTCCTTAACACTAATTTTTGCAATACGATTGGGGGTTTCCATCTTATTTTCTTCCCACCGGTTCGACGAAATAACAACTTCGTTTAATGAAATATTCAGCTCGGTCATTTCTACAGTGAATTTCATGGCCGCCAGTTGATTATAACTGAAAACCATCTCTTTGAAACTTAAATGCCTGATAAAAATACTGTCTGCATTTTTAAAACCAGAAATGTCCGCTTGCCCTTTTGCATTGGAAGTAATTGATAAATTCGGATTTTTGCTGTATATATAACAATCCGATAAAGGCTGCAATGTGTTTTTATCAATTATTTTAATTGTCTGGCCGTACATATTAAATGTAACAAAGACGGCCATTATAAATAAATGTACCTTCATTATTAATAATTTTTGAATATAATAATAGCAGATTATGGCTGAAAATTTAAATTTTAAAGCCATAAAGATAGTTTGTTGAAATATTTAAATCAGGAAACTTTGGGAGGAATAAAAATGTTGTTTATTATAACAGTTTGGACTGAAAAGAAATAACAAAATTTACAATCACTGATATCAACCGAAAATGGAATAATCTTTAGATGCTCCGGAATCGCCTCTTTAATAATATGAACTAAAATCCTATGACTTTTTTGCTGGAAGGGAAGGTTTGAATCGGCATGATGTTTCAAATAATTCTCGAAACGCGCAAGCAGTTTCTCTTCATTCTTGTCGTTCACACAATAAAAAATGTTTGTATCGCCCTGTTTCTCGCTTTTAACAATGTCATACATTTTTCCGTAATACCGAAACTCATCTTCCTCCATCCACTTGAAAGGGGAGTTTCGCTGCTGAATAATAGCATCCGAAATGACCAGCATTTCAGTATTTTCATCATTTGCGTTATATCTGATATGCTTCCGGAACTGTTTCTTGTATCCTTTCTGTATTATTTGAATAGTAAAATAATAGCCGAAAATATTGAACAGCAAAGCCGAGATAAGAAATATAGATAAAAGGCGACGCATAACAATGCAAACCTATACAAATTTCAGCAAATATACTTAAGCCTGATAAATAAACAACAAATTAGTTGCGATTTTTTCAGGACTATCCTTTGCCTGAAGTGGATTAGACCAGATGAATATTAATTTATTCCCGGGAGGTTTATGACCAGAACCATGAAAATATTTTTTTAATTAATAAATATGATTATTTTTGAAATTGCTTTCTTTAATAATCGCAAACGTTTATTATCATTTGAAACGAATCGGGCTATAAGCCAATAATTGTCTGAATAATAATGCAATATGAATAAAAAAATTCTAACACTTAACAACGAATTCTTGACGTCAATGAAATCCCCAATATAATCAGAAGCTTTCATGATTCCGCCTATGATGGCGTATTCCAAAACCAATTCGGATGGGGTGTGTTGGAAGCCGATGAAAAAGATGAAACAAGAATTTTGGAACTTCTAAAAGAAATATTGGGAGAATAACGCAAGTACGCTAAAGCGCTATTAACACTTGTTCACATACAATTAAAATCATTCGTTTTATTTAATTGTTTTTAAAAAAAATCAATCGTATTTTTGTAGAAAACTTTACTATGGAAACAGACAAAATTTTTTCAGCTTGCGGGTTGTGGTGCGATGAATGTGAACATTATAAAAAATTGTGCGATGGCTGCCATACAATAAAAGGCTCAACATTCTGGGCCAAAGAAATGATGCCTTCAAAAGTATGCCCCTTATACGACTGCGGGGTGAACCAGCGTGGATACCGCGATTGCGGACAGTGTGCCGAACTGCCCTGCGGAACCTTCCTGCAGATGAAAGACCCTAATTCAACAGAGGAAGAACATAAGCAAATGCTGAAAATCAGGCAGGACCGCCTTAGGTCAAGATAAAAGACCCTGGTCCGTGCATTTTAATATCCCCATATTTATTCCGCATCTGGGATGCCCGTTTCAATGTATTTATTGTAACCAGAAATATATTTCCGGAATAAAAAATCCTCCGGATTTAGCCGAAGTTCACGCTATTATCAGGCAAAAACTGTCGACTATCAACGGGCAAGGCGCCAGGGTAGAGGTTGCTTTTTTTGGCGGCAGTTTTACCTGTCTGAGCCTTGAAGAACAACGCAACTATCTGGAGGCCGTGCAGCCCTATATTGCTGAAAACAAAATAAATGGCATCCGCATTTCAACACGTCCCGATTTTATCGATGACGAAAAATTACAAATGCTGAAAAAATTCCAGGTGCAAACTATCGAACTGGGTGTCCAGTCGATGAATGACAGCACTCTGAAAAAAATTCACAGGGGACATAACGCAGCCGACGTGAGAAACGCAGCAAACATGATAAAAAAACATGGCATAGCCCTGGGAATACAAACTATGGTTGGCCTGCCGGGAGAGGATAGCGCCATGGAACTGAATACCGCCAGAGAAGTGATAGCTATGCAGCCCGATTGTATGAGGATTTACCCTTTATTGGTGCTGCAGGATACCAATCTCGAACAATGGCATGCAAGAGGAAAATACATGCCTTTGGCACTGCCGGAAGCTGTGGAACGTGTAGCTGCAATTCTTGAAATGTATATCGCAAACGATATCAACGTGATAAAAGTAGGCCTGCACCCAAGCGACGAATATGCTCCCGGCGGAAAATTGGTGGCAGGGCCTTTCCATCCTTCTTTCCGCGAAATGGCAATGACCATAGTTTGGAAAAGAAACTTTGTTCAACACCTTTTGCCGGGACAAAAAGCCGGCAGTCAACAGGATATCATTATCATGGTGGCTGATTCTCAATACAACTATGCTATTGGTTATAAGTCTGAAAATAAAGATTATCTAAAGCAATACTTTAATCGAGTGCGTTTCAGGCGTTCAACTGACATGCAAAAACTTCAGTTTGATGTGGATTATTGTTGACAAACGCTTGCCTGTCGCGGCAAAAAACAAACTAAAAACTTTTGGTAACCTGATTGAGTTCGAAAGTGCCGGCATTGTTTACGAAGCAATCAGCGGACACCCCGACATTTTTATGTGCCATGCCGGCAATGAATTGATTTTAGCGCCCAACATTCCCGAAATCTATCCAAATATTTTTTTCCGAAACAATATCCCGTTCGCTTTAGGCTCAAAACCCTTAGGCAACAAATATCCCCACACGGCACACTATAATGCTGTTGTTAGTAGCAAATTCCTGATTCACAATATAAAACATACTGATGATGCCATTTTGCAAAAATGCAAAAACAAAACTGCAATAAACACTCCCCAGGCATACACCCGTTGCAACCTTTTAGCTCTGGATGATACAAGTTTCATTACCTCCGACAGTTTCACCAATAAACTATTGCAAAGCCTTAAGTTGAATGCTTGTTTCATTAGTCCCGAAAATATTGTGCTTCCGGGCTTTCCTAACGGATTTTTTGGAGGCTGCTGCGGCATTTATCAAAAAAAATTATTCGTCAGCGGTTCGCTCACATATTTAAACGCTAAAAACGACGTTATAGGCTTTGTTGAAAAATGTGGTTATGATATTATTGAGCTGTACAATGGCCCTTTGTTTGATGCCGGAGGGCTGTTTTTTATAAATTCACAAAAACCTTTTGTCAATATTTGAGTAAAAAAGTACTTTTGAAGGCTGATTATTAATTTTCCAAATGAAACTGTCGGTAATAATTGTTAATTACAACGTAAAATACTTCCTGGAACAATGCCTGCATTCGGTGATTAAAGCTGGACAAGGTATTGATATGGAGGTTTTTGTGGTGGATAACAATTCGGTGGATGGCTCGGCGGGCATGGTGTGCGAAAAGTTTCCGGAAGTTAAAATCATAGAAAACAGCGACAATAAAGGTTTTTCAAAAGCTAACAATCAGGCGATCAAACAAAGCACCGGAGAATATGTATTGTTATTAAATCCTGATACGGTAGTTGAAGAAGATACTTTTTCGAGGATCATCAGCTTTATGGATTCCCATGCGGATGCCTGCGGGCTGGGAGTGAAGATGCTCGATGGCAAAGGACATTTCCTACCCGAATCGAAAAGAGGCCTGCCAACGCCAGCGGTTGCTTTTTATAAAGTTTTCGGACTGGCTAAGCTTTTTCCGAAATCGAAAATATTCGGAAAATATCATCTGGGCTACCTGGATAAAGACAAGGTGCATGAAGTTGAAATACTTTCCGGCGCATTCATGTTGCTCCGCAGAACTGCGCTTGACAAGGCAGGGCTGCTAGATGAAAATTTCTTTATGTACGGCGAAGATATCGACATCTCGTATCGTATTACACAAGCCGGCTATAAGAATTATTACTTTCCCGAAACACGCATTATACATTACAAAGGCGAAAGTACCAAAAAAAGTAGTGTCAACTATGTCATTGTGTTTTACAATGCGATGATCATTTTTGCACGCAAACATTTTTCTCAAAAGAATGCAAGCTCTTTATCTTTTCTTATCAAGGCAGCCATATTTTTCAGGGCTATACTGGCAATCATCAGCCGTTTTGTGAAACTGGTATTTATACCACTGTTTGATGCTGCAATAATTTTTACAGGAATATATTTCATTAAAAACTACTGGGAATCAAATGTTATTTTTCGTGACGGCGGTTCCTATCCCATTGAATTTATAGCCATAGCTGTCCCGGTATACATCCTGGTATGGCTTTTCTCTGTTTATTTCAGCGGGGGATATGATAAACCGGTGCGCCCGATAAAAATTATCCAGGGTGTCGTTATTGGCACGGTGCTGATACTTACTGTTTACGCTTTGTTAGGAGAACAGATGCGGTTTTCCAGAGCGCTGATTATTTTTGGAGCTGGCTGGGCTGCATTATCCATGGTAGGCACGCGTGTTTTGCTGCATCTGCTGGATATTAAACAGTATAAATTTGGCTCTGGTAAAAACAGGCGTTTTATCATTATCGGCGATGATGAGGAAGCTGAACGTGTTGCCGTATTGTTGCAAAAAACACTGATCAATTATGGTTTTATCGGACTGGTAAATACCAACGAAAAATATGATGCGGCTAAAGGGTTTATTGGAAATATCTCTCAGCTTGCCGATATTATTTACATTTACAAGATAGACGAAGCCGTTTTTTGCTCAAAATCAATGCCGCCGCAATTAATCATTGATAAGATGACCGAATTGCAGCACACGAATATTGATTATAAAATTGCCCCACCTGAAAGTATGTCAATTATCGGAAGTAATTCAATAAATACCACCGGTGAGCTTTATGTATTAAATGTTAATGCCATTGGTAAGATATCCAACAAGAGGAGCAAGCGGCTTCTGGACTTAATAATAAGTACCCTGTTACTGGCCTTTTACCCTATACTGGTTTTTTTCGTTAAACAACCACTTGGCTTTTTGAAAAACATTTTTAAAGTTCTGACCGGTATCAAATCATGGGTGGGCTTCGGCAAATCTGGAGCCGGAGATATACATAAACTGCCTGCAATTAGAAAAGGAGTACTGAATCCTACAGATGCAATAAAAAAACAGTACATTTCTGATGATATTGCAAGCAGCCTGAATATACTTTATGCCAAAGATTATAAAATCATCAACGATTTAAACATCATCCTGAAAGGGTTTTCTAAGCTCGGTCGCAAATAGTTATATCGCGTTTCAGGAATAAATAAACACCTACAGGTTAATAATTTTTTTAGTCTTTTTTGATTATTTCGTCAAATAGTATTATTTTCATGTCCAATATTTAGATATTATTATAAGTATTAAACATATAATTATTGAAAATTATGAAGATAAAAGATTACCTTAATTACATTCTTGTGATAGCAGTTGCTATGACATGCTCCCTTAACAGCAGCGCACAAATTTCTGTAGTAAATGACCTGAAATGCAATGGAGATACTATAGGCATCCTGATTGCTTCCCCATCGGGCTGGGGGATACCTCCTTATTCCTATTTGTGGAGTACTGGCGAAAATACACAAACGATCATTAACCTGAATGCCGGGACATACTCTGTAACCATTACAGATAGTGTGTCTAATGATTCCGTTTTTTCTGTAACATTAACAGACCCGCCTTTGTTGTCCACCGTGATGAACCCGCCAACACATGTTTCGTGTTTTAATGGTTATGACGGCATAGCAACAGTGGTTCCCACAGGAGGTGTTAGTCCGTATTCTTACAACTGGTCTAATGATATACACAATGCTTCTGCTACCGGGCTGAGCAGTGGGGTTTATTTTGTTACCGTTACCGATTTCAATGGCTGCATGGCCACCAACTCGGTTACAATTAACCAACCGCCACAACTGGCATCTGTTATTTCATCAACGACAGATGTTACCTGCCATGGGGGTACGAACGGTGCTGCAAGCATTATTGCAGGAGGTGGAACCCCGGGTTATACATTCATATGGTCGAATGGTTCCTTAACTAATTCAATAGCCGGAGTTGCTGCTGGTCTTTATAATGTAACCATCACGGATGGTAACGGTTGTACGGCTGGGAATTCAGTTGTTATTTCTGAACCCACCCTGATCAACCTGCCGGTAACCGGCCAAACCAACGTTAGTTGTTTCGGCGGGAATAACGGTTCGGTAACAATTATTGCGAACGGCGGAGTAGCACCCTACACCTATTTATGG
>DAOOWO010000104.1:0-7703 GCA_035371225.1 Bacteroidales bacterium
TGCACATGCAGTAACGTTGAGCAGCGAAGCTGCCGCGATGAAATATGATGCAGTGATTATTGTTGGTGGCGATGGTTCAATAAATGAAGCCGCACGGGGGCTTATTGGCTCAGACACTGCACTCGGAATTATTCCTGCCGGATCGGGTAACGGCCTGGCTCATTTTATGAACATTTCACTCAACACGCGCAAAGCTATCGAAATCATCAACAGGTTTCAGGTAAAGCCCATTGACACAGGAATAATCAATGGGAATCCCTATGTGAGCGTTGCCGGCCTGGGCTTTGATGCTTACGTAGCCAAGCTGTTTTCTAAAAGCAGGATACGCGGTTTCTGGGCTTATGCAAAAATCATTTTCCTGCAATATCTCACATACCAACCCAAGAGGTATAAAATTTATGTGGATGGTAAAACCCTGAAAAAAAGCGCGTTCATGCTTACATTTGCTAATTCCGACCAGTTTGGTTTTAATGCCCACATAGCTCCTACAGCAGTGATCGACGACGGCTATATCGATCTGTGCATTGTTCGCAAGCCCAGAATCTTTTATGTGGTGTTGGTAATTCCATTTTTGTTTCTTGGCCTGTTGCACAAAACACCTTTTGTGAAGGTCATAAAAACAAAAAATGTTAAAGTCATCCAGTCAAGAAATAATGTTGCCCATATCGATGGTGATGATATTGACCTGGGAAAGTGTCTCGAAGTCAGCATTGTCCCCAAATCATTATTACTAATCCAATAGTTTTTGAACCGACCAGCATGATTTGCATTATTCAACAGGCAGCAAAGAAAGAGTGCTAATATCCTATTTACTGTTCACAATCACAAAAAAGGCTGTCTCCATTCAGAGACAGCCTTTTTATAGAAAAAATTATTCACTAAAAATTAGCGAACAATATTTACTTTTTGAGTAGTTACTTTGGATTCAGTGATAACTTTTACAACATAAGCGCCTACTGCTATGTCGGAAGTGTTCACCACGTTGACATTACCATAAGAAGCTACGATTGCACCGGAAAGGTTGTATATTTCAACAGATTTAACTTTCGAAGCAGCAATGTATAATTTATCGTTAGCGGGATTCGGGAATATAGAAACGAGTTCTTCTTTGGTTTCGCTAATTCCAGAGCCACCGGCAGCAACAGTTACGAGATCAATTCCAATGAAAGCTCCGTCAGCCGAATTATCGGTAACATGCTCGTTGAAGGCGATGTAAATATCCTGGCCAGAATATGCGGTTAAGGGGGCTGTTATCAAGGTCCAGTCTTCATGTACATAATTGGTGGTATCGGTAGTGAGCAAATTAGTAGTGAAGCTGGCAGATGCATTTGTAGTGGTAGAAACCTTTATGTCGACATTTTCAGCATAATGGCCAAACCAGAAAACATAGAAAGACAGGGCCTGATTGGCCTGGACACTGATCTGAGGTGTAATAAGCCACTGGTCGTTGGCTGAAGCACCGCCAGTACTCCAGGTACAAAAAGCTGCATTATTGCCGCCACCAGTAGGAACGGTCATTGTACCGCCATTCCATCCGGGCAAAGGAGTGGTACCTGAAGCAATAGAAGCCCAGCCAGTTCCGCCGTCGGGGCTTTCCACCACCCAGCATGCCGGAGGCCAAGTGGCTCCTTCGAAACTTTCAGTCCAGGGGAATGAGTTGATAGCATTGCAGGTTACTGCGCTACCGCTAAGGTTGATAGTAATATCTCCACCGTTGGTAGCAATAACTACGGTCTGGTTGTCAGTTCCAACAGCCGTTGGTGCATAGGTGAAAGTAAAAGTATAAGAAGCTCCGGTAGCAAGATTAACAGAACCCGGGACAAAAGTGGTGGTAAAAGGAGCACTGATACCAGTAATGCCGCTGCATGTAAGGGTTCCTGAACCTGCATTGGCCAGAGTAAAGTTAGCGGAGGTTACCGAGTTGGGCAATACCATAGTGCCTGCATCCCATGTTAAAGGAGTGCATGAAGCGGTAGGTGTGGTAGGCAGGGTGCCAACCATAGCCCTGATATTCCAGTTATAATCTAACGTAGCACTAAGGTCGGACAGGTGAGCCCAGTTTCCCATAAAAATCCAGTTTCCGTTAGGATTTGCCGGGCCGGCATCGCAACCTGCCGGATAGCCAGTGGTAACAGTAACATTATATCCTACATAAAGATTGCCTGTGGCAGGAATTGCATAAGGTGCTGTCAATACGACATTATTCCATCCTTCAACCGGGGTAAAGTTCTGGCTATAAACCATAGCAGATGTCAGGGTATCTGTATAGAACCTGAGTTGTGCCGCTGACACAGTACTGGCGCCATTTATATAAACCTTAACGGAGAGAATGTAGTGACTTAATGCTGCTTGTGCTGCCAAGGTTGTTTCGGGGAAGAAAGCATAAACGCCAAAATCGGCTGCAGAACCTGTTCCGATACCATCGTCATTAATACCGTCATAATGCAGAGAGTCAACAACTGCTTTAGACATTGATGCCTGTGTGGTATTAATTTCCTTGGCAACATCCACTGCCACTAGGCTTCCTCCGGCCCTTTGCACTTGGGCAAAAAGCACTCCGCTTAACAAAAGCAAAGTCATGAACATGTAAACTTTTTTCATAATTAATTTTTTTTTGGTTAATAATTCGGTACAAATATAAAATAAATTATTTAAGAAAAAATCTTTCAAAACTATTGTTTTGCATAATTAAGAAAGATTTACCCGTGAAAAAAGGCGGCAACTATTCCCTCATGATAAATCACAACAATTTGATAATATTAAATTTAACCTGCATTCCTTCTATACACAGCTAAGGCATTGTCATGTTAATAAATTTTTTAATACAGAGCTAATTGTTGTCATAAACATATTTTAACATAACCAATGAAATGTGCGAAAACATTGCTTTTAATGCCATTTTTTTTATTTGAATTACCGAATCTCAATTATTGCAAATACTCTTATGATTTTTCGTAATTTTGTTCTTTTAACTGATAATGAACACACATCCTCCCCTTGCAGAACTTTTACGCCCGGCAAGCATGGCAGACTACATTGGCCAGCAGCACCTGATTGGCGAAAATGCCATCCTGCGCAAGGCCATTGAGTCGGGCAACATCCCATCGATGGTGCTATGGGGGCCTCCGGGTGTGGGAAAGACAACGCTTGCCTATATCATTTCAAAGCAATTGAACCGGCCGTTTTTCACTTTGAGTGCGGTACATTCGGGAGTAAAAGATGTTAGAAGTGTTATCGAGAAAGCCATGGAAAATGCCGAAAAATCGATACTATTTATCGATGAAATTCATCGTTTTAATAAGGCACAGCAAGATTCGCTGCTGGGAGCAGTCGAAAAGGGCGTCATCACGCTTATCGGCGCTACTACCGAAAACCCATCTTTTGAAGTTATATCGCCGCTGTTGTCGCGGTGTCAGGTATATATCCTGAAAAACCTAGAGAAAAAAGAACTTTTGCAGCTACTCAAAAAAGGAAGCAGGGTACTTACAGAACAAACCGGAAAGCAGATTGTCATTCAGGAAACTGAGGCCCTGCTGCGCATTTCGGGGGGCGATGCCCGTAAATTGCTCAATGCGCTGGAACTGGTTGCAAATGCAAGTTTAAGCCCTGAAAAAGAACTGATAATTACTGATAAACTGGTTTTGAATATCGTACAGCAGAATATCGCGCTTTACGATAAACTTGGTGAACAACATTATGATATTATTTCGGCCTTTATCAAATCCCTGCGAGGCAGCGACCCCAATGCCGCCGTTTACTGGCTTGCCCGGATGGTAAAAGGCGGCGAAGACCCAAAGTTTATTGCCCGTCGCATGCTTATTCTGGCCTCGGAAGACATCGGCAACGCCAACCCCAACGCGCTGCTGCTGGCAACCAACTGCTTTCAGGCTGTGCAGATGATAGGTTATCCGGAATGTGAACTCATACTTTCGCAAACGGCTGTTTACCTTGCCTGCTCGTCCAAAAGCAACGCTTCATATCAGGCTTTACAAAATGCCCATGCCCTTATTGACGAAACCGGCGACTTGCCCGTACCACTCCATATCCGTAACGCACCTACCAAATTGATGAAAGAAATTGGGTACCACCAAGGTTATAAATATGCTCATGATTTTGAGAACAATTTTACCGATATGGAATACCTGCCCGAAAAAATTTCAGGACGAAAGCTCTACGATCCGCAACAAAATCCGCGCGAAAACGAACTGCGTAATTTTTTAAAAATCAGATGGAAGAATAAATACAAGTATTAACCTCCATGTCGAAAAAAATCCTGATACTATTATTGTTTTGTTTACCGATGCTCTCCTGCCGCAAAATGGAACCATCGTGGGAGGTGGATGTCAATGCGCCCTTGCTTAAATCATCCCTGGGGATAAACAATATCCTACCCGACTCCATGATTGGTATCAACAACGATAACTCTCTTAGCTTGGTTTATAAATATTCTTTTTATGATTTTTCTTTCGATTCGCTGGTTGACTTTCCTGATACAATTTCCCAAAAGGATTTTCCGCTGCCCGGAGGATTTCCTGTAAACCCAGGCCAAACATTTTTCAATTTCAGTGAAAATTCACATCTCTCCATTTCCGGCGCGCAGGTAACAAAAGTTGATTTTCATTCAGGTTTTCTGGCGCTGGAAGTGTTCTCATCCATACCTGAGCCGGTTATCGTTACCTACACCATTCCCAATGCCACAAACCTCGGATTACCCTTACAGATAACCGAAACAGTGCCTGCGGCCCCTCCCGGCACTACGGCATCATTTGTAAAACTTTTTGATATCTCGGGTTACAGCATGGATATGAGCGGGCCGGCAGGGATAAGTGCCAACATCATTACCAGCAACATCAAAGCCATGATGCATCCCTCGGCTCATACTTACTATCTCGACAGTCTAGATAAATTTGCCTTTAACGTCAGATTTAAAGATATTTCCATACAATATGCAAAAGGATATTTCGGGAGCCATGATTTTGCTTTCGGGCCCGACACCACCGGCCTAAATATTTTCGATAAAATTTCTTCCGGCACTTTTGATTTCGAAAATATCAAACTCCATCTGAATGTGGAAAATGGCTTTGGTGCCGACCTTCAGGTTGCTTTTGATGATATCACCGCCATAAATTCCAAAACATCGCATGCTGTTTCTCTCAACGCCGGCATCATCGGGCAAAGCATCAACATCTCGCGGGCCGTTGAAACCGGCAATCCCGAGCACCCGGTAAACCCTTCGGTATATAGCTATAACCTGGACAACTCCAACATCTTAGACCTGATTGAAAATATCCCCGATATGATTTCATACAGGATTAAAGTGGCTACCAATCCCATGGGGAATATTTCTTCGGGCAATGATTTTGTTTATTATAACAACCCTTTGAAAGCCATCCTGGATATGGAAATACCTTTGTCGCTTATTGCCAGCAACCTGACACTAACCGATACTGTAGATTTCGACCTGGGAGAAAACATGGGAACCATCAAATCAGCGACACTAAGCCTATATGCCGATAACGGATTTCCTTTCAGCGCACAGGTACAGTTGTTTCTTTTGAATGAAAACATGCAGGTTACCGACTCGTTGTTGTTCCCTGATATGATTGCTGCTCCCCCATTGAACAGCAATTATATGGTGATTCATCCCGTACGTTCGGTCATACAAATTCCCTTGCCCGGCGAAAAAATTTCCCGCCTCTATCAGACAAAAAAAATGAGGGTAGTGGCACGGTTCAATACCAACGGTGCAAGCCATCACGTAAAAATATACGATCAGTACAGACTCGACCTTAAACTAACGGGTGATTTCTCCTACCAGATACAGTTGTAACCTATGACACGCCCATTGATAAAAACAAATAAATACTGCCGGCTGATTGTAGCGTTACTGTGTGTTGTTTCCCTACATGGGTTTTCGCAACAATACTACTGTGAAAATATCGACACCGGCAAATACTATCTTTCACTGAATTCAACAATGGAATTCAATTCTGACGGCCTTACCAACAATTTTGCCGCATCCTTTTACAATGGCAGTTTTCTTGACAACTCAATGAAAACCAACGCGCTAAACCGACTGAATACGAACAATAATATTCTGGCATACCTTTTCAATACCGATATATACCTGAATATTCCAGGCAAAAAAAATAATATCAACTATTACGCAGGTTTCGAAAACCACAACCTGATGGAGATAGGCTTCAATAAAAACTTTTTCCAACTCTTTTTTTGGGGGAACAAAACTTTTACAGGGCAGCAATTGTCTCTTGATGACTTATCCTATACAACCCTGAATTTTCAGCAACTCAAAGCAGGTATCAGTAAAACCTGGCAAAAAAACAATGCCACCTATGTTCTTACCGCAGGTGTGGGCTTTAACAATGGCCAGAACCTGATGAAATATGAAATTCCTTACGGTTCGCTATTTACACAGCACAATGCGGAATACCTCGACCTCAATATGACTATCGGCATGAAACGTTCGGACACACTCCACTCGGGCTTTGGCGCCGAGAATGGCTGGGGATTTTCGGCCGATGTGGCTTATGTATTCCGTGACGAAAACAATATTATTACCTGTCAACTGGAAGACCTTGGTTTTATCCGGTGGAAAAAGAATTCGCAAAGTTATTCCAAAGACACCCTGGTGCATTTCGAAGGTTTTGAAATCAGCAACCTGTTTGACATAAACGGAGAAACCATCAGCGGGATAAGTGCCGACAGCCTGGTAAATGAGTTCGCATTTGCAAAAACACAGGATGCATTTTCGGAAATGATTCCCATGCGGATTTTTATCAGCTACAAAAGGTATCTATTCAAACGCTGGCTATCATTGACAGGCAGCCTCAACAGTTATGCCTTTTCGGTTTACAGGCCTCAACTGCGTTTGACGGGCTCGCTGAATATTCCTGTAAAAAATTCTGTCATCAGCATCTGCCCTTCCATTGAGGCGGGCGGATATGGCAGGTTTAACTGCGGCCTGGGGGTATCGGCAGCTATCAACAAAAAATTTTACGTAGAATTACAGACAGCTTATATAAATTCTTATTTATTCCCAAAAAAATCTGCCGGATTGGGTGGTTTCATTTCGATAATCAAAACATTATAAATGAAAAAGATCATTGTCTTATCCATACTGATATGCGCCCTGCAGATTTTCCCGGGACAATTATCCCATGCCCAACCCACCGTTTTTAAGCACACATATGGCAATATGCCATTTAATTATGGCCAGAAAATCATCGAAAGCAGTGACAGGGGCTATTACATTTTAAGCAATGTGAGCGCCTCATCAGGCAATAATATTATCGACATAATCAGAACCGACTCTCTTGGGCATATAATTGGAAATAAGGAAATTGGAGAAGGCCCGGTTTACTGGGCTAACGACTTTTTCAGAACCTCAGACCATGGCTTTTTAATCTGCGGATTAACCAATAAATATCCGGCCAAAGGTTACGACATATTACTGATAAAAACTGACTCCAGCCTTAACACTGAATGGGAAAAAACATACGGGGGCGCCGACTGGGATATTGCCCAGGCTGTAAAAGAGACTTTCGACAACGCCTACATCATAGTTGGCAAGACATACAGCTACGGACCGTCGAACGATAATGTATATGTAGTAAAAACCGATTTTCAGGGAGACACCCTTTGGACCAGAACTTTCGGAGGCGACAGTTCAGATTATGCCACCT
>DAOOWO010000105.1:0-7702 GCA_035371225.1 Bacteroidales bacterium
TAATAGCTACTTTTTTCATTTGATGTGGTTTTAAATTATTTCTGTTTTTTTAATAATGTTAACAGGTGCCCACGGTATGTTATATGTATCGCTTTCAAAGTTATTGAAAAAATCATTAGGGGATTTTAGGATAATTCTTTTTCTGCATTGAAAATGGACAATCCCACCGCAGACATGGCTTTTGTTTATATAAAAATGTTTTTTATCATCCATGGCAAGGGTGATGTCTCCAACTTCAGGATTTGTATGCGCTGAAGAAGAAATCATATAAATCCATGCTCCGTTTGCAAAGTTGATCCAGCCTTTTCCTTCCAGCCTGTATGTAATCTGATAAAAATCGTCCGTTTCGGTAATATGCGGGATTATCGGCCCGGGGGAACTGTCAGGAATAAACCGAGCCATTTCGGATGCGGATTTTTTTAGCCATTTCTGCTGTTCCTTAGCGCTGAACTTTGCTTCATCTGTGTGTTGTGCCGATACAGCGCTGCATAAAAATGCAATTATTAGTGTGAGCGTGAGCCTGATAACCATTATTTATCTTTCAAAATTAATAAAAAGATTTGAAAAATTATTACCGATGATTTTGTTCATGTTACAAAAATACCGGCTTTTTCTGTTCTGTCCTGCTTATTCCCCTAATTCTTAATCTTTTTCAGAGGCCTTTTCTTGATCATCCCGCCTTTGGCATCTTTGATAGGGTTCATGATGATAAATGCGTCTTTATCGATTTTATCCACTTCGGTTTGCAGTTTTGTAAGTTCGAGCCGGGTCACTAAAGTATAAACAATATCCGTTTTTTTTAGTGTCTGGCCGCGCGGGGCATATCCTTTTTTACCATAATATAGTGTGCAGCCCCTGCCAACGTTTTCTATGATCGCCAGCCTGATGTCCTCGCTGAAATCAGAAATAATGGTCACGCCAATATATTCCTCGATGCCGTCTACAATAAAGTCTACCGTTTTGGATGCTGCAAAATAGGTAAGAATAGCATAAAGAGCTATTTCGACCTTAAATACCCATGCAGCAACTGAAAAAATAAGGATGTTGAATACCAGGATGATGTCCCCGATGCTAAGGGAAACCTTGCGGCTCAGGTACACGGCAAGTACTTCGGTGCCGTCGAGTACCGATCCTCCTCGTATGGCCAAACCAATGCCAAGACCCAGAAAAAAACCTCCGAACAGGGCAACCAGCAATTTATCTTCAGTCACATCGGGGTAAGGAATAAACTCTACGGCAAGAGCAAGCAAAATGATTGCGATAATACTTCGTATGGCGAATTGCCTGCTAACAGATGATAGCCCCAGCACTAGGAATGGAAGATTTATAGCAACCAAAAGCACAGATAAGGGCAAGCCTGATAATTTTGCGGCAATTAGTGATATGCCAGTCACGCCACCATCAATAAATGAGATGGGGAGCAGAAAGCTTTTTAACCCGAAACTGGCTGACACCACGCCAATAATAATAAAAAACATGCTTTTCTGTAATTCATGGATTTCTATTCCTGCATTTTTTTTCTCTTTCTTATACAGTGAAGGAGTAGGCTTTATTTTTTTTCGGCGGATATTGTATTTTGTTGCTTCGGTAATAAGGTATTGGAAGATCGATTTCATTTTTACTGATTGTTTACAATTTCAAAAATTATGTCAGATTCTATAATATCTATTCCTGTTCTTCCTGATTTTGCTGAGCGGATCATGGCCCCTGCTACCGTTGATGCTTCTATGCCCCGGAATTTTTTCATTTTTCCGATAAATAAAAAGCCAAAAATTTTCATAAACCCTTTGCCCACCAGCTCACCGAAGCGGAATTCCTGTCTTTTGCCCATCAGCATCGAGGGCCTGAAAATTACCAGGCCGTTTTTAAAAGTATTTTTCAGATCGTCCTCCACCTTGCCTTTAGTGCGAAGATAAAAGTTCTTCGATTTACTATCAGCACCAATGGATGAAATGTATAAAAATTTTTCTGCCCCTGACCGGGCGGCAATTTCAGCTACCGTAACCACGTAATCATGGTCAGCCTTATAAAAATTTTCCTGGCTTCCGGCTTTTTTTATGGTGGTGCCAAGGCAACAAAAAACGTGTTGGGCATCGGTAACCGTATTGTTTTTGAGTGCATCAAAATCTATGATTTTTTCGATCAGGCGGGGATGTGCTTTACCAACAGACCGGCGTACCCAAATCTCTACTTTGGCATAGTCATCATCATTAAGCAGCTTTTCCAGGCATTGTGTGCCGGTTAGTCCGCTGGCTCCAATCAACAAGGCTTTCATTTTAGTTTCCATCACGGGTTGTTTTTAATATTTTTTGTATTTTTTCAATAATTTGAGGTATTGTATCATGGTCTTGAACTTCGACAATGAATTTTGCTTTGTTATAAAACTTTTCGCGTTCTGCAAGCAATTCAACAATGGATGCTGAAAGTTTTTTTTTGCCGGCCAGCACAGGACGGCCCTGGTTATCATTCAATAAACGTTCAAAAAGCTTTTCCGGCGTTACTTTTAAATAAATCGTAATACCATTTTTGTTCATATTTTTCATGTTGTCGAAAAAACAAGGGGTGCCTCCTCCGGTTGCCACAACGGTTTTTTCATGGTTTTGAATAATGTTGTTTAATACATTTTTTTCG
Organism: Bacteroidales bacterium; assembly: GCA_035371225.1. Classification (GTDB taxonomy): domain Bacteria; phylum Bacteroidota; class Bacteroidia; order Bacteroidales; family CAIWKO01; genus CAIWKO01. Next base: position 2,632 of record DAOOWO010000105.1, read on the forward strand.
ATTTCCCTGAATTCTGTTTCGCCCCATTGATAAAAAATGTCTTTTATTGTTTTTCCATACTTCTTTTCTATCATTTCATCCATGTCGATAAAGGTAAAGGAGAATTTTTCAGCCAGCATTTTGCCTGTACTGGTTTTGCCGCTGCCCATAAATCCTGTCAGAAAAATATTCATGATGCGATTACTGAATTGTAAAAATAGTAATTATTGGGATATTGTAATTTTGTTTTTACCTGTTCATATCCGACAAATCTGATACGAATGTGAATAATGCTATCTTTGCGGTACGATTAAAATCAAATAAAAACAATTTAATAAACAGATTTCTATGATTCCTTTTTCGCCTCCATATATCAGTGAAGATGCCATCAGAGCAGTGGAAGAAGTACTACGGTCGGGCTGGATTACGACAGGGCCTGTAACAAAAAAATTTGAACAGCAGTTAACGGAATATTGCGGTAATAAAAAAACGCTGTGCCTTAATTCCGCCACAGCAGGGCTGGAGCTGATATTGCGCTGGTACGGGGTTGGAGCCGGCGATGAAGTTATTATCCCTGCCTATACTTATTGCGCCACAGCCAACGTTGTAGCGCATTGCGGGGCTATTCCCGTTATGGTGGATACAAATAGTAATGATTTTAATATTTCTGTTGACGGGATTCGTAGGGCAATAACCGAAAGGACAAAAGTAATTGTTCCGGTTGACGTTTTCGGCATTCCTTGTGATTACAATGAGATCAATACTTTGGTCAGGGATTCTTCCATAAGAAAAATGTTCCGGCATAAAAATGAGGTTCAGCGGATGCTGGGACGCATTTTGGTGATGTCCGATGCAGCCCATTCGGTGGGCGCCATATATTGTGGCAAAAAGACCGGTTCACTGACAGATGTATCCGTTTTTTCGTTTCATGCGGTAAAAAATCTGACAACCTCCGAAGGCGGCGCTATCGCATTAAATCTCCCGGAGCCTTTTGACTGCGATGCAATATACAAGCAACTTAATATTTCCAGTTTGCATGGTCAAAGCAAAGATGCCCTGGCAAAAACCACAAAAAAGGGCTGGCGTTATGATGTGCTGGAAGCCGGCTATAAAATGAATATGACCGATATTCTTGCGGCTATTGGCGTATCGCAGTTAAAAGAATATGAACAAATAATGCTGAAACGTAGGCAAATTTTCAAGAGGTATTCTGATACCTTGAAACCTTATGATTGGGCAGTGATTCCCGAACACGAATCAGAGAATAAAAAGGCTTCGTTTCATGTTTACAATCTGAAAATAAAAGATGCAGACGAAGCACAACGAGATAGAATTATTGACATTATGTTTGAAAAAGAGGTTTTTGTAAATGTTCATTTTCAGCCGCTGCCGCTGCTGACTTATTACAAAAAGGAAGGATATAAGATGTCTGATTTTCCGAATGCCTTTAAACATTATTCCTGCGAAATTTCGCTGCCGGTTTTTTATAATATGACCGAAGAGCAGGTCAGTGAAGTAATAGAAACACTTATATTTGCTGTTGAAAAAACCAGAGTTGATGGGTAAACGGATTTTTGATATTTTTTTTTCAGTTACCGGTATACTAGTCGTTTTGCCCTTGCTGCTGATTTTATTTTTTCTTGTGGTTATTGAAAGCAGGGGAGGATTTTTATATTTTCAGAAAAGGGTGGGGCGAAATGGTATTGATTTCAAGCTCTATAAAATAAGGACAATGTATAAAAATGCTGACCAAAAGGGATTACTTACTGTTGGCGATGATGATAAACGGATTACCCCAGTAGGTCGTATTCTCAGAGCATATAAAATTGATGAATTACCTCAACTGTTTAATATTTTATCTGGGAAAATGAGTTTTGTCGGCCCGCGGCCCGAAGTGCGTAAATATGTTGATATGTATACCGTTGAACAAAAAAAGGTACTGTCGGCAAAGCCCGGCCTTACTGATTATGCCTCTTTGTTATATTATAATGAAAATAAGCTTATGGCGCGATACGAAAATTTTGAAGAAGTTTATATTAAGACTATAATGCCGCGAAAATTGAGGCTCAATCTTATTTATATAGATAACAAAAATATGTGTCTTGATGTAAAAATAATACTGAAAACAATATTCAAATGGGTAAGATAAAGAGTTTTACTTCTGAAAAAGTTTTCGAAAGGGTTTTTCAGCTTTGGTTTTTGTGCTTTCCTTTTGGCGCTGGGTTCCTGACATTATCGCTGGTTTTTTTTACGATCTATCCTTCCATGTTCGTGTCTGGAATATTATTTATCCTAACGCTGTTCTTCAAACCTTATAAGTTAGACAAGTTCTATATGATGATTCTGGCTTTTTGGGCCGTTTGGCTTATATATGCTTTGGCCCGGCTGGTAATTTTACCGGTGATAAATTTTCATGATGCCATTTTCGATCTGAGGAGCCTATTTATGTTCGCACTGACCATTTACCTCGTATTTTTATCTGTGAAGATACTTGGTTGGGAAAAGTTCAGGAAAAATATAGCCGATCTCTCGCTGGTCTTGTTTGTTATCTTCACGGTCATCGGGTTTTTTGAGTTTTTTTCGGGAATCCATATTGCAGGCATGCGCACATTGAAAATACTAAATGAACCTGTTTCCAATGTTACTTACGCGCCGTTTTTTGTTTACGATAACCCGAACAATTTTATCGTATATTATTTTCTTTTTTCACTTTTGATTATGTTATTTCATGAAAGCATAAGGAGAAATATCTGGGCGTTGATTACTATCGTTTTGCTGGTTTTCTTTTTCTCATATGTTGCGGATGCACGTTTTGGAAAGTATTCGTCTTACCTGATGATAATAGTGGTACTGTTTGCTTTCCGTCCAAAAATAAAAATTGTTTTTTATGCACTTGCATTGGCCTTTGCCATTCTTTGTTTTTTGTGGAAACCGTTGTTTTATGGGCCGGTATGGCAAAACGGAGAAAAATACCAGTTAAATGAATTGACATGCCTGCAAACTGATTCCACACTTAAGATATGCAGTATCAAGGATCTTAAAAATTCATACTCTGAAGATACTCTTATGGCGAAGATTGCTGCATATAAAAACTCAAAAGGGGAGTCGGGCAACATCCGCTTAGGTCTTATCAAAAATGGCCTTTACTTGTTTAAGCAAAGTAGATTTTTAGGCGTTGGCCCCGGGCAGTTTATAAGTTATCATCGCATTAAAAAAGTCCCTGTTGATGTGGGTACTCAATTAAGCGCTCATGCATGGTTGATTGAAATACTTTCACAATACGGTGTAATTATTTTTATTTGCTATATCGCAGTTTTTGGTTTTATTTTCTTACGGGCTGCTTCAAAATTCAGAAATGACAAAAACCTGACACTGTTTTTTTTAATGAGTATTATTGTGTTTTTTATTGTCAGTAACTTGCCTTCTGCATTTCTGTTGCTGGATATAAACTGGATTTTCACTGCGCTGATCCTGGTGTTTTATAAAAATGAATTTTCCGGCGCATGATAAAACGTATAAAAAATATTTTTTCGAAGCCTTTTTACCGGAATTTCATGGTTTTGTTTTCAGGCAATGCCGTGAGCCAACTGATACCTTTCGTGCTGGCTCCTTTTGTTGCCAGGCTATACAGTCCCGAAGATTTTGCAGTGCAGACCAATTTTTTGGTATTGGCCGGTTTGTTTGCAGTTATTGCTACAGGGCGTTATGAACTCGCTATAATATTGCCAAAAGAAGAAAAGAAAGGGGTTGCCTTGTTTAACCTATCTGTAATCATTATGATTGCAGTAACTCTTTTATCTTTTGTCCTGTATTTCTTCAAAGAGCAAATTAGCGTATTGTACAAAACCGATAAACTCAGCGGGTACATTATTTACGTACCTATTGCTATTGCAGGATTGGCCGGGTATAATATTTTGTACAACTGGCTGGTTCGGCAAAAGGAGTTTAAAAATATTTCGCTGAGTAAGATTTCTCAATCCTTGTTTGGAAACATTGCATATGTTGTTTTTGGCTATCTCATTGCTGGTGTAGTAGGACTTATTATAGGATGGATGATTGGCCAACTGATTTCGCTTTTCATACTTCTTTATAAAACCTATAATTACCGGCAGGGATTGATGAAGTTCAATGCTGCAGAAATGAAAAGCACGGCCAGGGAATACAAAAATTTTCCGATGATAAACTCCCTGCATGCCTTTACCGATTTTTTTGCAGGGCAATTTCTTCTGATAGGAATAATAACAAGGGAATACGGCATGATTACCCTCGGGTTGTTTTCGCTCAGTTACCGTTACCTGATTGCTCCCATACAGTTAGTGGCAGGAGCTGTGTCGCAGGTATATTATCGCGATGCCACCGAAAGAATCAACAACGAGCAGAAAGCTATACCGGTTTTTCAGCAGACTATTAAAATATGCCTGTTGTTTGCTGTGCCTATGACATTGATAATCACGCTTTGGGGAGAGCAGTTGTTTACACTTTATCTCGGACCTCAATGGACAGAAGCCGGCAAATATGCGCGGATACTCATGCCCGCCTTGTTCTTTAACTTTCTGGCTTCACCGCTTTCGGCCACGCCGCTTATTTTTAAAAAACAGAGAAATGCATTTCTTATCACTCTTGTTGGCTATACCGTATGCCTGGGTTCGCTAATCGTATCATCATGGATAAGTCTCTCTTTTGAATACGCCCTGGGGATTTACACTTGCTTAATGGCTGCTTATTATTTATTTTTACTTTTTTGGTACCGGCACTTATTGATAAAAAACTGATATGAACATAATTCTGACAGGACTTCCATTGTTTGCCAGGCGGCTTTGTGAAGAATTATCTTCCTTCGATCAGAATAATAAATATTATTTTTATAATACTTATTATTCGCGGAAAGACCGGGTACGGTTTCTGCTGAGGCTTCCTTTTGCTGACAGGGTTATATCATTAAATGGGGTATCCGATCGCAGCGGCAGTATGGACTGGGTTTTGCGTTTCAGGAAAAAACTGGTGATGTTGTGGCAGGGAACCGATGTCATGTTAGCTAAAGAAAGGTTTGAAACCAATACGATTTTATTAAAATATATCCGTTACGCTACTC
>DAOOWO010000106.1:0-7694 GCA_035371225.1 Bacteroidales bacterium
GGGGAAAAGTTGCCGAACTGGCTTCCGACAAAATCAAAAAAGGAACTTTTGTAAATCTAGGCGGTAAGATAGTGAGCAGACAATACACAGGCAAAAATGGTTCTAAGCAACAAGCCGTTGAAATCAAGGCTCTCTCGTTTGAAACAATTGAAATACCACGTAAAACCAGTACAGAAAAAGCTGCCTGATAATTCTGGGTAGTACGTCTAAAGGCTGTCTCCGGTGGGGCAGCCTTTTTTATTTTGTCAAGGCTTCTTCTATTAACATATCCAGAAATTCCGGGAGGTTGTGTCCAAAGGCAAGGACCTGTTGCGGCACGATACTTTTTTCGGACATGCCCGGGATGGTGTTTACCTCGAGGAAAAACATTTTGCCACCCCTGGTAAGGATATAATCAAATCGCACTACGCCTTTGCAATTTAATTTGTTATAAAGGAAGGTAGAAGTGGCTGAACATAAGGTGATTGCTGCGGGGGAAATGCGGGCAGGGGTAATCTCTTCGGATTTGCCTTCATATTTTGCTTCATAATCAAAAAACTCGGTTTCGGACACTATTTCTGTTATGGGCAAAACGGTTAGCTGGTTTTTGTAACGGAACAACCCGCAAGTAATTTCTGTGCCGTTGATAAACTCTTCAATCAGCACCTCATCATCAACGCTAAAGGCCAGTTGAATGGCTTTTTCCAAATCTTCGGCAGATTTTATCTTAGTGGTGCCAAAACTTGAGCCTCCGCTACAGGGTTTGACAAAGGCAGGAAGTTTAATATCGTCAATAATCTTACTTATTTCATAAGAATTATTTTTGAAAAGATGCACCGACCTGGGAACGCTGACGCCTAAATTGTCCACAACATAATTGCAATAAGCCTTGTTGAAGGTCAACGCCGAAACGCACTGATTGCTCGAAGTATAAGGAATTCCAAGCATATCCAGGTATCCCTGTATCTTGCCGTCTTCGCCGGGTGTGCCGTGAATAATATTGAAGACACAATCAAAGTTTACCTTATTGTTTTCTGAAACAATGGAAAAATCATTTTTATCGACTGCTGTCTCGAGGTTGTTTTCATCAATATAAACCCATTTTGTGGGGGTGATACAAACAAGATAAGTATTAAATTTCTCCTTGTTTATATTTTGCATCAGCATCCGTGCGCTTTTGATTGAAATTTCGTACTCACCGGAATAACCGCCTGCAAGTACCGCAATGTTTTTCTTCATAAAAAAAATTTTGCAAATGTAAACAAGTTTCGGTTTGTATTATTTACCGGCCACATCTTTTTTTGCTATATTTGCAGGTTATTAAAATAAAAACGGCCGCTGACAGTTAATTAATTACGGTTTATTTACTGTTTCGGAGCATTTAAATTATCTTATGAGTTTTTTTAGTTTTGTAAAAAGCAGGTTGTTTTGGAAACACACGCTGATAGCTTTCATTTTGACCATTGTATTACTTTGGATTTCGCTGCGCTTGTTAAATGCCTATACCCGGCACGGTTCGTCAATTGTAGTCCCCGATTTTAAAGGGGTGAGTCTTGCCACTTTGGATGATTTTGCTTCCGACCACGACGTGGAATACATTATCAATGATTCGTTGTATGATTATTCTATGACAAAAGGGACTGTAGCCCTGCAGGACCCCAAGCCGGGGACCCGTGTTAAAAAAAACCGTATCATTTACCTTACCGTAGTTGCCCGTAAGCCCGAACAGGTGGCTATGCCTAACCTGGTAGATCTTACCATGAGACAGGCGGCTTCGATGCTGGAAACTTACGGACTTAAAACCGGCTCCCTGACTTATGTTCCCGATATTGCACACAATGCCGTACTCCGACAAAAATATAAAGGGGTCGAAATAAAAGCCGGTACCATGATTGAAAAAGGTTCGCGTATCGATTTGGTACTGGGTCAGGACAAAGAAAATACTTCCACCGGAGTGCCCGACCTGTTCGGAAAAACACAAAGCGAGGCATCGGAACTGCTTAGGGAGGCGTCATTAAACATTGGCAATGAAGTTTTTCTTGACGGTAATGACGAACACGTTCGTGTTTATAAACAACAACCCAAACCAAATGCCGGCATACAATATGGTGGAACCGTTGACTTATGGTACCGATCGGATAAAAAATTTGATTTTAATAATAAACCTGAACAGGATGAATAAAAAACCTATTATAGTTTGTTTGTTAGCGTTATTTTGTGTTTCGGTATATTCGCAGGAAGTGCTTACCGGACTGAATTCAAACCCGGCATTAAGCCCCAAACACAACAAGCCTTTTTCATCTCCAAAGCAGTTATCTTACATACTGCTTCCTTTTCTCGACGACTTTTCCTATCCCAATTCCGTGTATCCGGCAGATACATTTTGGAGCGACCGCAAAGTTTTTATTAACTCATCTTATCCAATAAATCCTCCTTCTGTAGGCGTGGCTACTTTTGACGCGATTGATGATACAGGCGCTATTTATCCATATGGCACTACCACATCCTTCATTGCCGATACACTTACCTCGCTGCCCATCAGGCTTGATTCTCTTCTTTCCGGTTCTGTGCAAGCCATTACTGCCGCCGACTCTATTTATTTCAGTTTTTATTATCAACCACAGGGGATCAGCAGCGATGCCCCTGAAAACGGAGACTCATTATTGCTCGAATTTTATTCGCCACATCTTAATCACTGGTATCGTGTATGGAGTGCTCCAGGAATGAAACTCGACACGTTCCGGGCAAAATACAACACGTATTTCCGACAGGTATTGATTCCCATTACCGATAGCACATATATCCAAAAAGGATTCAGGTTCCGTTTTAAAAATTATGCCAGCCTTGCAAGCATGAGCCTGCCGAGTTTTCAAAGCAATGCAGACCAATGGAATATTGATTATGTATACCTGAATATTAACCGTACAAAATACGATACGGTTTCTATGGATGTGGCTTTTATAGACCCCGCGCCCACCATACTCAATAAATACACCCTGATGCCCGCCAGGCAATTTGCCAATACCGATCTTAAAACCTCCCTGCAATTAAAAATAAGCAACCTCAATAATATACTTGATAATATTGGTTATCAATATGTTGTGAAACAAAAAAATGGGTCGTTTTTACACACACATTCGGGCGGGGTTTATGACATTTTGCCCTTTATCACCAACGGGTATCACACGTATCCACTGCATACATCACCGGTAGTTGATTTCACCCTTCCTTCAATGGCCGGTTACGATAGCACCGGTTTTACAATTTCGCACATGATAAACAGCAACGGCTGGACAGACAAAATTCTGACCAATGATACCATTGTTTATCAGCAGGATTTTTATAATTGTTATGCTTATGATGATGGTACCGCTGAAAACGGCTATGGCCTTTCGGTGGAAAACGCCAAACTGGCTTATAAGTTTTCGCTGAATCAGCCCGACACCATTGGAGGGGTGCAAATGTATTTTAACCAGACTTACAGCTCCCCTTATTTGAAATATTTCTATATCACTATCTGGTCATCGCTCGATCCGGAAACGATTATCTATAAATCAGAGCGCAAACGTCCTGAATTTATGGACAGCATTAATGCCTATTGCAATTATCTTATCGACGATACCCTGGTGCTGGTTAGTGGTGATTTTTATGTGGGATGGCAACAAACTACTGATGATATTTTAAACATCGGGTTTGACAGAAACACCGATTCAAAAGAAAACATTTTTTATAATGTCGACGGTACCTGGGCCGGTTCATTGTACAGCGGATCGCTCATGTTGCGTCCTCTGGTGGGAACAAAATGGCAGCAGACCTTCAGCAGCATTGATTCACATGATACAGAATCATTACAATTGTTTATATACCCGAACCCTGCCACAGGCAATACTGTAAACATCAATCTGCCTGCCGGTTGTTCATTGCCGGGAGTTCAAGAAAAAATAAACATTGAAGTTTTTAACGATCTCGGGCAACAAGTTGTAAATCAGCCATTTTCACAAAGCCTGGATATCTCGGCATTAAACAATGGTATATATTTTATCCGGCTTTCAGGGTTTTATAATAAACAAGCCGGTTTCAGCAAACTTGTAATTACCCGCTAAGGTTTACCTAATGAACGATTTTTCAGACCTTCCCGAAGAAGAAAAAGAATTTTACGAACATTACCGTTTTACTGTTGATCCCGGGCAACAACCCATGAGGATCGACAAATTTTTGTCCGACAGGATTTCCAATGTTTCCAGAAGCAAGATACAGAGTGCTGCCGATGCCAATGCTATTCAGGTTAACGAAAAACCTGTCAAATCAAGCTATAAGATCAAGCCACGCGATATTGTTGCCATAGTATTGCCTTTTCCGCCTCATGAATTTGAACTTATTGCTGAAAATATTCCCATTAACATCGTTTACGAAGATAACGATATCATTGTCATAAATAAAGAAGCAGGCATGGTGGTGCATCCGGGCTATGGTAATTTTACAGGGACACTGCTAAATGCCCTGCTTTATCATTTCAAAGACAATCCTAACGCGCAGCCCTTTCTGGTACACCGCATCGACAAAGATACTTCGGGTATTCTGGTGGTTGCCAAAAACGAAAACAGCCAGGCCAGGCTTTCCAAATATTTTTTCGATCATTCCATCGACCGTAATTATGTAGCTCTTGTCTGGGGCGATTTTGAAAATGACCAAGGTACGGTAACCGGCTATATCGGTCGCAACCTCCGCAACCGAAAAATGATGGATGTGTATCAGGATGAGGAGCAGGGGAGATTTGCTGTAACACATTTTAAGGTCCTTGAGCGGTTCCGTTATGTTACTTTGATAGAATGCACCCTCGAAACCGGACGTACACATCAGATACGTGCGCACATGCGGTATATTGGACACCCTTTGTTCAATGATGCTCTTTATGGCGGAAATACCATACTAAAAGGCACTACTTTTTCGAAATACAAGCAATTTGTCCAAAACTGTTTTCAACTGATGCCAAGGCAGGCGCTGCATGCTCAATCACTGGGATTTATTCATCCGTCGACCGGCAAGTTCATAAATTTTACATCTGAAATTCCGCAAGACATGCGGCTTGTCATTGAAAAATGGCAACACTATGTTCAAATGCCCTAAAATCAAGTTATTTCCGAAACAGACTTATTTTTTTGCTGTGTAATCCGAAAACCTTTCTACCGGAACAAAGCCGGCTTGAGTAATTATCTGTTGTATTTCCTCTGCTGTCAAAGCATTTTCTGATTTTTTCATGCCCGCAGCTACGTATATCTCCGTGGTATCATCAATGGTGCCGTCGAGGTCGTCCACGCCAAAATCCAGGGCCAGTTGTGCCTGATTTTTGCCCAGCATAGGCCAATAGGCTTTCAGGTGCGGAATGTTGTCAAGGAATATCCTGCTCACGGCATAATTTCTTAAATCTTCGATAAGTGAAACCTCCGGGAGGTAAGACATCGCATTATTTTTATTTTTATACTTTAAGGGAATAAACGCATTAAAACCAGCGGTTTCGTCCTGCAGGTTGCGCAGCAGCTCCATATGTCGGAGTCGGTGGCTAAAATGTTCCTGATGACCGTATAACATGGTGGCATTAGAAAAAATGCCTTTTTGGTGTGCCGCTTTGTGTAAGTTCAGCCAAGCTGCTGACGACAGTTTTTTTGGGCATATTTTCTTTCTTATAGCCTCATCAAAAATCTCGGCTCCCCCGCCTGGTATGGAGTTCAACCCGGCATCAATCAGTATTTGAAGGCCTTCGGCCTCGTTGATTTTTGCTTTTCGGAAAACATAAAACAGTTCCGCCGCCGAAAACGCTTTGATATGAATTTGAGGCTTTAAGCGTCTTACCTGTTTTATTAACAGTTCGTAACCAGCCAGGCTTGCCTCGGGATGCGTTCCTCCGGTGATATGGATTTCTGTAATATCCTCAGCCATTTGGCTGATTATTTTCTCCACGTCGTCATAAGAATAGTTCCACGAGCCTACCTCTTCTTTCTTTCTGGAAAATGAGCAAAATTGACAATCGTAGATACAAATATTGGTTGGTTCAAGATGTGCATTTCTGATGTAATATACCCTTGCCCCATTATTCTTTTGACGCACATAACCTGCCATGACCGCCAAAAAGCCCGTTTCTGTTTTTTCATAAAGATGAAGTCCTTCCTGAAAAGTAATTCTTTCGCCAAATAAAACCTTTTCAGCAATCTGTCTGTCGGTTCCGGATGGTATTATATTTTCATTAAGATAATATGACAAGGTTTCTTCCATACAAAAAGCTATCGTCAAGTTTTTGGTTATCAGACAGCTATATTATGTCATGTTGCACTATTTCAACAAGCTGATTTTCTTCACCAGAGATTTTTCGGCGGTATTTATATGCAATATATAAAAACCGTTGGCAAAATCTCCCATATCCATTTGCACATGATTAGTGGAACCGCCCTGATGACCATAATTTTTCACTTCATTACCAAGCAGGTCATAAACTTTTATCACAAAATTTTCATGATAATAATTGCCAAAATCAATATTTATGATTCCGTTAGCGGGATTGGGATAAACAAGAATATCGCCTGCCTTGTTTTCGGCAACAGAATAAGTTACGGGATTGCACAGTACCGGGAAAATGGCATGCGAGAGATTATACGACCAGGAAGCAATATTTGAATACGGCAGCCAGTTGTCGTTTTGCCATTGTTCCCAGGCTGTACCGGGCATAGATTCGCCATTTTTATTTGTAAGTAACACGATAGTATCTCCGGGTTCGGTGGGCAGCATAATACCAAGGTAAAAAACACCGGTAACATCGTAAGGCGAAGAAAACGGAAGGAACGTATAAGTGTTCATATTAATGTCGCTTTGTATCTGTGCACAGGACAGAGAGTCGGTAAAAAGAATGCTACCCGGGGCTCCGCCGGGGCCCGAATTATCCCACGCATGAACGGCAATTTTATAATCCTGGCCCGAGCCGTTTCTGGCTTTTCCAAATTTAAAATAAGCGCCTACCATTTTGGTGTGAGGTGCTACCGCTGTAAAAACATCGGCTTTGGCTTTATCGGAATAACCGTTATTTCCTGACACATAACCATACACTCCGGAGGCGTAATACACCGAATACATTACCATATTTCCTGGTATCGGAAAATGAAGTGTATCACAGGGTTTTATCCCCGGTCCGGTGCCGCTGACGTTGATATAAGCCGTTTTTGTTTCCGTATCGCTGCCTTGTGCATTGGTGGCGGTAAGGGAAACTTCATACATGCCCGCGGCAAGATACTGGATGCCAGTAGGGTTTTGAACCGTGGAACTGGCGGGGGTACCTCCTGTAAAAGTCCATGCCCAGGATGTGGGAGCGCCTGCCGACAGATCGGTAAAATTAACCGTACCGCCGACCGGAATACTGGTAAGATTGGCAATGAAATCAGCAATAGGAGCATTATCTCCAACAGTGATATAGTTATTTTTTGTTTCAGTATCGCTTCCCGAGGCATTGGTAGCTGTTAGAGAAACCGGATATATTCCAGCGGTGTTATACTGAATTCCTGCGGGGTTTTGGGTGTTGTCCGTGGCGGGGGTTCCTCCTGTAAAAGTCCATGCCCAACTGGTAGGGCTACCGGAAGAAAGGTCGGTAAAATCTACGGTGCCGCCCACGGGTATTACCGTTGGTGTACCCGAAAAGTCAGCCGTGGGTGGAGGATCTCCTACGGTGATGT
>DAOOWO010000107.1:0-7692 GCA_035371225.1 Bacteroidales bacterium
TTTATTGCTTATTATCCGCACCCAAAAAGTTGCATTTATAAGTTGAACTCAAGAAAAATGTTTTTATTATAAAAAAAGAGTATTTTTGAATATTCAAAATATTATAAGAACTTATTAAAAAAATATTATGAAAAAAACCGCTATTGTAATTGTGATTTTTTTAATCATTGGCTACCCGTCAGCAGCGCAAAAAGACGGCTATAAAGCCATGTATGATTCGGCAATGACATATTTTTCCCTTGAAAATTATCAGCACGCTTTACCAATTTTTTTACGCATGTATGCAGCCCGGCCCGACAATGCCAATGTGGCCTATCACATAGGGGCTTCTTACCTGCATATGCCATCAGAGAAGTTCCATGCCATACCTTATCTGGAAAAAGCCTGCAAAAAAGTATCGAAAACTATTTCGCAAAACGTGGACGAACAAAACGCACCCATTAGTGCTTATTTTGAGCTTGGCACGGCCTATCTGATTAATTACGACCTGGCAAAATCCACTGAAGCCACCACAAAATATAAGACATTTTTTAATGTCAATGAAAAAAAAGACCAGACAAGTATTCGCGAGGCCGACCGCCAGCTAACCATGTGCAATGTGGCCCGTGAAATGCTAAAAAACCCTGTACCTATTAAGGTGGAGAATCTTAAGGGGAAAATTAATACCATTTTTCCCGAATACGCTCCCGTAGTAAATACCTCCGGGAACACCCTCTTTTTTACGGCACGACGAAACACCAATATCGGCGAGATGATAGAAGACAACGGTTATTTTTTTGAAGATGTGTACTTTTCAAAAAAAGATCAATATGGCAATTGGAGCGAAGCGGAAAATATGGGCGACAAAGTGAACACATACGATCACGAAGCCACTATCAGCATTTCGCCCGACAATACGCAATTATTCATCTATAAAGATGACGGAGGTGACGGAAACATATACATCAGTAATTTTGTCAACAACGAGTGGTCGGTACCTGAAAAGATGCCTTCGCCGATCAACAGCAAGGCCTGGGAAACTCATGCCAGCCTGTCGCACGATGGCAACACCCTGTATTTTACCAGCGACAGAGAGGGCGGTTTTGGCGGCCTTGATATATATCGGGCTACACGACAATCCAACGGCAAATGGGGACAGGTAGAAAATGTCGGCGATACCATCAATACAGAATATAATGAAGAAGGGCCGTTTATTTTGTCAAACAATACTTTATATTTCTGTTCTCAGGGACATAATACCATGGGGGGCTATGATATTTTTTACAGTAAAATGACCAACGATGGCAAATGGACTATCCCCGTCAATATGGGGTACCCTATTAATACAACCGATAACGACATGTTCTATACACCCGTTGATACTGTTACGGCCTATTTTGCTTCTGTCAGGTTTGTGGACGACTTTGATGTTAAAGGCTTTGGGAACCTCGACATTTATATGCTGTCCATACACAATCTAAAAATAAGAGGGCTTGCACTCGATAAAATAACAAATAATCCTATCCCGGACGCACAGGTGCTGCTGATGAACGATAAAATGGAAGTCATTGATTCGGTATTTGCCAACGAAAAAGGAGAATATACGTTCCCTGTTGATTATAACAACATTTACAACCTGAAAGTACACAAAGAAAATCATATCGATGGTTATAATACCGTATCAACTTATAATCTCGGCGAAACCAAAGAAATTACGGCCAACGTGTTGCTGGAAAAACTCTCTCTGAAAATTCAGGTGATCGACGCAAAAACACAACAACGGCTCCAAAATGTTAGTGTGACACTTAAAGATATAAAAACCGGAGTGGTCGAAAAATTCAGTACCAACGATGTAGGTGAAATCATTAAAGACCTGATTGACAAAAAAATCACCGACAGTTTACGATACGAACTCCAGTTCGGCAAAGCAGGATATTATCCAAAAACCACTGATTACAAATATCTTATTTTAGCTTCTGGAGAAATTCTTATCAGGGAAAAACTCGAAAAAACAGATCCTATACAAATCCGCGGGATAGCAATGGACAAAAACAGCAAAGAAATTTTGCCCGGAACCAAAGTCATTTTGATGGACAACAAGTTGACGGAAATTGCACAAACCCTTACCAACGAAAAAGGAGCTTATGTGTTTGATGCCGATTACGAAAAAGAATACCTGCTGAAGGGTCAAAAACTCAGCTACACCGACGGCGACAATAAGGTTACCACACCCGAAGCAGGCAAGGCCAAAGATGTTACAGCCGATCTGCTGCTGGAAAAAGTCATTTATGTTTCTTTAAAAGTCCGGGTGCTTGACGCAAAAAACAATTTGCCGCTAAAAGATGCCACTGTCTCCATTAAAGATATGATTACCGGAAAAACAGAACTTTTTACATCCGATGCTAACGGAGAGTTATTTAAACCCATTGGCACTAAGGAAATTAACGACAGTATCAAATATGAACTTACTTTCAGCAAGGACGAATATCATACAAAAATTATTGATTACAAATACCGTATTACCAAATCCGAAGAAATACTCATCGAAGAAACCATCGGAAAAATTGAGGTGGGCGCCAACCTGGCCAAAATCATTCAAATAAACCCAATTTATTTCGACCTCGATAAATATAATATCAGGCCTGATGCCGCTGTTGAACTGGATAAGATCGTCAAAATAATGAACGAATACCCCTCCATGGTCATTGAACTAGGCTCCCATACCGACTGCCGTCAGACATACGAATACAACGAAAGATTGTCGGACAACCGGGCTAAATCATCAGCAGCTTACATAAAGCATCGCATTACAAATCCTGAAAGAATTTATGGTAAAGGATATGGAGAAACTCAGTTGGTGAATGAATGCGAATGTGAGGGCAAAAAAGTTGTTCCCTGCACCGAAGCACAGCATCAGATGAACCGGCGCACCGAATTTATCATTATTAAATATTAACGTCTGCTGGAAAATCTGGTTTTATAACCAGCACACAGCCACAATTCAGGTGAAACGAATCTCCCAAAAATGCGGCAAATTCGTTATCTTTGCATATGCACTCTAAAAACAGAACGTGCAAAAAGATAAATTATGAATCTGTCTGCAACTCTCCCTAAAAGAATACTGGTTCTTGATGGTGCCATGGGTACCTTGATTCAATCATACAAGTTGCACGAAAATGATTTCAGGGGCGAACATTTTGCAACTCATCCGCTTGCTCTAAAAGGCTGTTACGACATTCTTAATATCACAAATCCACATATAATCAGACAAATACATAATGATTATCTTATCGCCGGAGCCGACATCATTTCTACAAATACCTTTAATGCACAGTCAGTGTCTTTGTCGCAGTACGGATTAGAAAAATATGCCAGGGAGATAAATCTTGAAGCAGCCGGAATTGCCAAGGCTGCTGCCGGTGAGTATAACAAGTACGATACAGCGCAATACCGTTATGTAGCCGGAATTATAGGCCCCGCTCATAGGATGATTTCCCAGCCGCCAGAAGGTAAAAAGCAGGAGTTCAAACGCCTTACCTTTTCCGACCTGATCAACACCTATGCAGAACAAGCCGATGCATTGATAGACGGCGGCGTGGATCTATTGATAGTAGAAACCATTTTCGACATAATCAATGCCAGAGCGGCCTTATCGGCCATTGCCGGAGTATTCACAAAAAAAGGCCGCAGCCTGCCCGTCATAGCCTCCCTGACTCTCACCGAAGAAAGCGGCAGATTGCTTTCAAAGCTTTCGCCCGAAGATTTTTTGGCCGATGTGTCGCCTATACCCCTGCTTTCTATTGGCTTCAATTGTTCCCCGGGGGTATCCGTAATAAAACCTCATCTTGAGAGGATGGCGACCAAAGCCCTCTGTTATGTGCATTATTATCCTGCCGCCGGTTTGCCCGACCGTCAGGGCATTTACCAAGAAACCCCTGCCAGTATGGCGGCCGCGATGGAAACATTTATGAGGCAAGGCCTCGTAAATATCGTGGGCGGTTGCTGTGGTACCACACCGGAATATGTGACCAGGCTCGCGAAAATGGCAAAAAATTTCCAACCCCGTATTCCAATGCCAGCCCAACAAACAAGCAGGTAACAACCCACACTCAGCCATTCATTTTTTCATCAACACCTCTTGCAGGAATTTTATGGTGGATTTTTTGAGCCATGTCGGCTGTTTTTCCGTACTTTGTAAACGATTTTAAAGCAACGAAAATGAAGAGAAATATCGTTTTTTATCTGTTATGGTTATTCAATTCCGTTTTTTCGTTGTCAGTAACCTGCGGACAAACATCTGTAGACTACTATAACAATGGAATAACCAAGTATATGGCTAAAGATTACGCCGGGGCGGTGGCCGAATATGACAAAGCAATCGCCATTGATGCAAAATATGCCATGGCTTATCATAACCGGGGGCTGGCAAAGTATAAACTCAAGGATTATAATGCAGCAGTAGCCGATTATACCCTGGCGGTTGAATACAAACCCGAATATGCCATGGCCTACTTTAACCGGGGACTAGCCAGATATAATCTGGGCGACTATGATGGTGAACTGGCCGACTACAATAAAGCCATTGAACTCGACCCCAAATTTGCTTCGGCATATTACAACAGGGCCCTGGCCAAAGAAAACCTGAAAGACAGTGACGGCGCTCTGGATGATTACAACAAAGCCATAGAATTCGATCCAAAATACAGTAAAACAGCCTATTATAACATTGGCGCTATCAAATACAGCCGGCAAGATTTTTTGGGCGCAATAAAGAGTTTTACCGTTGCCATAGAAAACAGTCCTAAGGATGCCAGGTCGTATTTCAACAGAGGACTGGCACACTATGAACTTGGGGCCTATGTTGACGCAAAAGCTGATTTTACCAAAACGGTGGAACTCGACCCACAAAAAGCCGAAGCTTTCTACTGCAGGGGACTGACAAAAGTTTTTATGGAAGACATACAGGGAGCCATTGCCGATTACACCAAAACCATAGAAATCAATCCCCGGCACGAAAAAGCTTATTATAGCAGAGGGTCTGCAAAACAGGAACTCAAAGACCATGAAGAAGCTATCAGCGATTTTTCTGCCGCCCTGGCAATCAACCCGAATTATGCTGAGGCTTATAACAACCGGGGTACCGCTAAATATAACCTCCGCGATCTCAAAGGCGCTGAAGAAGACTATTCCTTAGCTATAGAAAAAAAATCCCGTTATGCCATGGCTTATTATAACCGGGGACTTGTACGCATTGAACTGAAACAACAGGAAGCCGCCTGCCTTGATTTTAAGAACGCACTTGAATTTGGAGAAGCAGCTGCCAAAAACCAGCTAAGCCAGCATTGCAAATAACAAAACCTGCGAAAGACTACCCGTATTTTGTTGGTAAAAAATTATAATACAGG
The DNA here is from genome assembly GCA_035371225.1 of Bacteroidales bacterium. GTDB lineage: Bacteria > Bacteroidota > Bacteroidia > Bacteroidales > CAIWKO01 > CAIWKO01. The sequence continues at coordinate 5,385 of DAOOWO010000107.1, forward strand.
TAAATACCTCACAATTTTTTTGAAAAGGCGGTAAGAATCACACATTGATTTTTTTCCATGATCTGACTATCATTTGTCTGCAACGGGCAGCCGTCCTATTTCATATTAATGACACCATGCCCTTTTCAGACAGGGAATTTATGGGCAGTCCATCACCGCACATAAGCAAACCCATGCCCTCAATCCGGCCATGGCCGACGCTTTTTACAACAGAGTCAATAATTGGAATTCTTAAAATAAATTCATATATTTATTTTGTCGTAATAATAGAGACAACAGGTCAGTCCGCAGAAGACCTGACGCAGTAATACTGCCAGATTACCCCTTCCGGATTGCCTGTCCTTTATTTCAGCAAAAACTTCTTTAGTGCTGCAATAGCATGGTAACGGTGGCTGATACGATTCTTTTCTTCGGGCAGCATCTCGGCAAAAGTATTTTCAAAACCTTCGGGTTGAAACAAAGGATCATAACCAAACCCCCCGACACCTCTGCGCTCGGGCAGTATGGTGCCGCATACCTTACCTTGAAAAAGGTATTCTTTGCCATCCAAAATCAGCGCCACAACGGTTTTAAAACACGCTTTCCGGTTGCTACAATCTTTCATTTCATCCAGCAGCTTTTCTATATTATCATCAAAATTGCAGCCCTCGCCTGCATAACGGGCAGAATACACGCCCGGAGCGCCGTTCAGGCAGTCCACTTCAAGGCCGGTATCGTCGGCAAAACAATCTACCCGGTATCTTTCATGGATATAGCGTGCCTTTTGCAGGGCATTTCCTTCGAGTGTATCAGCCGTTTCGGGAATATCCCCTTTGAAACCAATATCCTCAAGCGATAATATTTCAATGGTGGATTTATCAAGTATATGGCTGATTTCCTGTAGTTTATGCTTATTGTTTGTGGTAAAAACCAGTTTCATAATCTGTTTTTTGAACAAAAGTACAATTATTTAATTTTACTTATTAGTGCATATCATACAACAATAAGTAATTTTCATACATTTGCAATAACAATAATCTGCCAACCAATATGACAATAAAAAAACTCGCTGCAACTTTTTTGCTCATAGTTGCCTGTTCGGTCAATATTTTTTCACAGCAAAACCTTTCTTTGGACTCTCTGGCATATCCTGAACGTTTTGTTTCGCGACATATGCCCATACTTACTGACAAGGAGCTGATGAAAATTGCCTCCCTGCCTGACCTGACGGTGCCTCCCGGCCATCAATATATCAATAAAACCACCCTGCCTTATAAAGTGGATAATACCCTGCAACCCTATATGATTTATCCCACCTGGCAAACCGGCTACGAATGCGGCCAATCGGCCAGCATATGCAATGATTTTACTTATGAAATCAACCGTTTGCGCAATTTGCCGTCCACCGTGGATAGCAACCGTTATGTGTCGCATTTTGCGTGGAATTTTTTGAATAACGGATATAATTACACGGGCGCCAGTTATTATGATTCATGGGAGATAACCCGTATGTGCGGCGTACCCAATATTATAGACTATGGCGGGCAGCTATATTATGGCGGGGAAAAACGCTGGATGAGCGGCTATAACCTTTGGTACAGGGCAATGCATAATCGTCTTTATACTGGCTATAACATTCAGGTGGACACTCCCGAAGGGCTGATGTTGCTGAAACAATGGCTGCACAACCACCTCGACGGATCAGCGGTTGGCGGGCTGGCCAATTTTTACGCACAATATGGTTCGCCAAACGCCACCCTGCCTGCCGGAACCGAAGAAGGCGGCAAGGCCGTAAAAACCACCTGGGGTTCCAGCCCCAGCCATACGTGGACCATAGTGGGCTATAACGATTCCATCCGCTTTGATTACAACAGCGACGGACAATACACCAATGATATTGATATCAACGGCGATGCGGTGGTGGATATGCGCGACTGGGAAATTGGCGGCCTGAAGTTTATGAACGGTTATGCAGGAACTTCCTGGGGAAACAACGCTTGCTGTTACCTGATGTATAAAGCGCTGGCCGACGACATTACCAACAACGGAATCTGGAACCACCGGGTATCAGTGCAATATGCAAAACAATCTTACGATCCGCTGGTGACCATGAAAGTACAACTTCAGCATACCTGCCGAAATAAAATCAAAGTTACTGCCGGTCTTTCCACCAACCTTTCAGATACACGCCCACAGGTTGTAATGGATTTTCCCATCTTCAATTTTCAGGGAGGTGAATATTATATGAGGGGTGATTCCACCGAAGAGGGGAAAACTGTAGAATTTGGTCTCGACATGAGCCCTCTCCTACCCTACATACAACCCGGGC
>DAOOWO010000108.1:0-7668 GCA_035371225.1 Bacteroidales bacterium
CCCAGGGGACCAAGGCCCATTTTATTATTTATAAATCCATTTTTTTTGAGCAGATTATAATAAGGGACGTTTTCCTGAGAGAAAGTTACTATGGCTGTGTATTTGTTTTTTACCACCTGTTGATCGAGCCATAGAAATAATTTTTTTTCAAAAATGGATTTGCTTTCCATAAAACGCATATCGAAAAGCATGATTTTGTTGTTTTGTATGTAAAAAACAACATAGCCTTTTATGTTTTTTTGAGTATCATAGATACCAAAAACCTGATAGTTAAAGCGAGGATTGGCAATTTTCCATGAATACACATCTTCGGAGATAACTTTATGCACTGCTGTGGTTTTGCAAGCCTTCAGCACGGGCATTATTTCGCTAACGTGGTCAATTTTATGAATGTAAAAATCTTTTGTTCTGAGCCTTTTTGAAAAGAATAAGTTGTTGAAAAAGGATTGAATATAAGTCTTGAAATAAAAACGGATAAAGCAGATTGTTCTCCATCCGAATTTTTGTATAATCGGTGTAGACATGGCTCCTCCAAAGCCTAATTCAAAGAGTTTGCCTTCCTGGCGGAGGTAGTCAAAGCCTGCATTGGCAATTTTTGTGTACAGGCCTTTTCCCCGGTGTTCCGAATGTGTCATGGTGTCGGTAGAGTGGAACACGATTTTTTGTTCGCCGTTTAAACTGTAAAGTTCGGGCATCAGGCCTTCAAAGGCCACTATTTCACCGTTGGCAGTTTTGGCTACAAAGCCGATGGATGCACCGGCGGGATTTTTAAAATATTTCCAGTCAAAATATTTAGCAGGCACTTCCTGGTTGAAACAATTTTTCATCAGCAGGACAAGTTGTTCATTGTCCTGATGGGTAAATTTTTCTATCCGGTATGTGTCCTTCATGTTTACCATAACATATTAATCTTCACCATCAAGATATTCGGCTACCACAAAACCCTTGCTATTTACATAATGCCGTTCGGGCAGTTCTGTCAGATTATTTATTTTCAGAAAATCCTTAGCTTTATAAGGCATAGTTAAAACTACGTATTTTTTTCCATCTTCGGTTTTATATTTCAGCTTGCTGTCGCCCGAAAGCTGTACTTTGCCTGCAGCGGGGATGACTATATAAATCGGGCGTTCGTGTCCTGAAAACCGTTCCATATATCGCATCAGTTTTATGCCTTTGGCCACCGAGGTTCTGAAATGTGCGGTTCCTGTCATGGGCATCGCGTGGATAAGGTAATATGGTATAATACCGTTTGAACGCAGCGCACTGCTCAGGGCAGCAATAGTTTTTTCGTTGTCGTTGACACCTTTCAGTAAGGTGGATTGATTCCAAATGGTAATGCCTTTCAGTGTTAGTTTTTTCAGTGCTGCTATCACTTCTTTTGTAAGTTCGTCGGGGTGATTGATGTGTACGGTGCAGGCAATATTTTTGTTTACCAGTTTGTTGTTAATGCCGATAATCATTTTTACAAAGTCGTCGCTGATGATGGATGGCTCCATGATAGGCCGGCCCAAAGCAAAATAAACCTGGTTGATATGGTCTATTTTTATTACTTCAGATATTACTTTTTCGATTTTTTCAACCCCGAGAACAATCGGGAATCCCCCGGTAAGCAATACACTACGGATGGTGGTGTCAGCTTTTATTATATTAATTGCCTTGTCTAACTCTGCCTTGTTTATCATTTTTTCATTGCCGAAAACGTAGCCCCGCCTATAACAAAAGCGGCAATGCGAAGGACATATGCTGGTCAGTTTAAGCACCACCCTGTCTTCGTAAAGTCTTTCGAAGGTTTTTATTTCTGTTTTCAACAAGCCTTTGAAGGGTTCTGTTATGGAGATATTTTGATTCAACTCATCCAGCGACGGCGAAAACTGTTTGGCAATAAATTCACTCCGCCGGATTTGTTCCGATAAGTATTTTGAAATCTTTATAGGATATTGCTTGTTGATTTTGTCGAAGTTCTCTGTTGATAATTCCGTTATGTTTTTTATGTCTTTCATCTTTATTATGCAGTTAGGCCGCCTTTTTAAGGTGGCAAAGGTAAGAAAAATAAATAAATTAATGCCTGTTTTTATTCATCGGCAAAATCATTTTTGAGGTGCTAAAATAAAATTAAGATTCCTCATTTCGCTTCGCTACATTCGGAATGACAATTATTTCATGTGAATCAGGGGGGGGGTGGGCAAAGTGCCGACGAAGTCGGCACTTTGCCCACCCCCCCCTCTGAAACCGCATAAACAGCCTGTCATTCCGAGTTGCCTGCCGGAACGGAAGGGCAGGCACGGCAGCGAGGAATCTTTTTATTATTTGTGGAAAGTTTACATGTTATTTTTTTTGTTTTTTATAATTTCCCAATCAATTTTTCCTTCACTATACAAGTAAATCCACTTTGGATTTAATGAATCTATAAGTGCAAGTTTTTTTACCCTCGAGTAACCCTTAATCTGTTTTTCCCTTTTTATTGCCAAATCAATAAAATCAAATAATTCAAAATAAATTAATTTATCAACATTGTATTTGGAGGTAAATCCTTTAAAAATTTTCTTTTCGTGTTCAAAAACTCTTCTTGCCAAATCATTGGTAACACCAGTGTAAAGAACAGTATGATTAGCGTTCGTTAGAATATAAACGTAATAACAATGGAGGTTCATATAAAAGAATTGTACAAATATTAAACAAGTTGTAACTATTCACCCCATAATAAATATCATTAAAAAATCCTATACGGCTTGATATGTTTATTGTTCAGAATGTTTATTTTTTGTCGCGCGAATAAATGAGATTCCTCACTGTGTTCGGAATGACATTTTAATTTTGATGGGTATGGGAGGAGGAAAGCAGCGGGGCGCTCTGCGCCCCGCTGCTTTCCTCCTCCCCAATAATAAACCATAATGTCATTCCGAATGGAGCGAAGCGAAATGAGGAATCTCTTTGTTTTTAGGTGCTTCAATGGGGTGAATAGTTATAACAAGTTTGGTTTCAAATATCGTTTAATATTTATTTTAATTACAAATTTAAATAATTACCACATCACCTCAAAAAAAGAAATTACCTTCATTTCTTACGCGATCGTCTCTTGAAATAAGGAATTGTTTGTTTGAAACAATCCTGCTGGAAAATCTAACGATAGCAATTTTATTTTTTTACGTTTTTTAAGCCAGTTCTTTGTCATTTCGTTCGCCTGATTAAAAATAGTTTTACGTAATTTTTCCACCATTCTTTATTGTAAATACAAAACCTTGGCAAAACGGAACTCAAATCATCCCCATTCGCAGAAGCGCTTTCGGCACTTAGCAAATATTTGTAGCCCGCATCACGTGACGCCCGGATAACAGATTGATTATATTTTCCATTTGGAAATGCGAGGGACAGGCATTCGGAAGAATGAACATTGTCGAGGATCAATTTACGCGAATGTTCCAGTTCGAATTTCAATGCGGCCTCATCCATATTTGAAAGCGTGGCATGGTTGTGTGTGTGTGAGCCTATGTTGATGCCGTATTTTGTACATTCATTCAGTTCTTTCCAGCCCATCATACGGGTATAAGCCACCTGATCTTTTATTGGTTCTTCCATCTTTTTCAGGATATCCTCTCTGTCCGTTCTGTCAAGCAGCAACAGGTAAACTTCAAGGGCTGTTTTTTCTACTTCTTTGGCGTTATTCAACCTGCGATTTATCTGAAGTTCCGGGATCACCAATTCTCTTTTTCCAATAAAACAGGTTTCGATCATTTTGTTCAGCCGCTGTGTCCAGAAGCTTTCGCCTGTTTCAGCCGAATGAGTGATCACATGCTGCAATGCCGGGAATTTGTATTTGCTCAGTAAAGGAAGGGCATTTTCGTAAAAATCATAATAGGCATCGTCAAATGTAATGACCAGCCTTGTTTTTTTTGTGGTGAAACTTTTTCCGATTTCTTCGATGGGTATCACAAAATAATGCCTGTTGATATAGGACAAGATCTTGTCAAAAACCCTTAAAGGTATTGGCGGATACGCAGGTGAGAACTCGTCGGAGATACGATGAAACCCAAATATCTGTGTTTTATATCCCATCTGAACAAATTAAATTGAACTCCCAGTTAAATTCGTTTCTCATGTCAATGCCGTCGATATAAAAGTCTTTTTCTGAATATTCCGGAATACACGGACGAACCAACACAGGAGAAGATCTTTCTTTTTTTAATAGTTTCATTAGTTTGATGTATGGCCTGAACCCAAGCGAATGTAAAAATTTCATTTCGGCCTCATTCTTTGAAATTGTCCATAATTGCAACAAGCGACAATTTTCGTGTTTCATAAGAAATTTGATCAGCGACCTGAAAATGTCTTTTTCGCAATATTCATAGTCTAAAATGAAGTGCCTGTGATCTGAAATCTTATAATACGACACAAAAGCCACCAGGTCGTTGCCCTTGTAGGCATATACATAACCATACTGCGGAAGGGGATTGCTATATCTCCAGCTCAGGAATTCACTTGTTTTGTTCAGGCTTAAGACGGCGTTATTTTGTTTTTTTTTACATAAGGCGGCCATTTCACCGGGCCTTGCCTCTGTTGCACAACTGAACGCATAGTCGTCATGTTTGTGCCTGTAATACGGGTAAAGAGATGATTTATAATAAATCTTTTTCTGTGCGATGGGAATGCTGCCCATTTTTATCAATCCCTGATTAGCCGGATAATTACCCGACGTGGCATTGCAAAAAAAGACGCCGTGATTTTCGCGGATAAAATTCATCCCGTACCGGATCAATTTTTCATAAATGCCCATCCGCCTGTAGTCGGCGTGTATCACACCATCAGAGATAGTGGCAAGATTAATTGTTTTTCCGTTTACGTTATATTGCAAGATCAAAAAACCCAAGACGCCAACAACTTTTTGTTTCGGTTCATCGAGCGCTGTAAAATATAAAATATCATCGGTACAGGGATTGTCAATATACTTCCATTTAAAATACGATTCTCCTTCTTCCGGTTGCATATGCCCCCAAAGCGGCCTGAGCAGATCGAGAACCTGTCCTGCAAAGTTGATATCGTATTTTTTGACAATGATCATTAAGCTAATCAATTAAAAGAGTATCCAGCGCTTTAGCTAATTTTTCCGTCTGCTCAATTCTTGAATAATGTGCTATTGCCTTTAAATCTCTTTTGTCGGCTATTTTTCCCGTTGAAATATATTCGTCGAAAAGAGCCTTCAAAATTATCAATATTTTTTCAGATGTATCACAAATAAATCCGGAATGTGTTGTCGTGATAATCTCTTCAAGGATCTCATGGTCGGAAGGGCTTAATATTAAAGGCTTCCCAATGGCCAGATAGTCAAAGATCTTGCTCGATGTTACCCCCTTGATGCCGGTATGAGAAAACATCAGGAATACATGGGCCGACGACATGATCTCGAGGGCCTTTTTCTTTTCCACCCTGTCGGTGATCTCGTAATAAGATTCCAATCCCTTTAAAAGTCCGCGGACACGATCTGCCTGTTGTTTCTCAAAATTCAGTCCGAGAAACATCAACTTTATACTGCCCACGGGGGCTGCCGTGTGAACAAAATTCCGGAATGCTTCGGTAAAAAATTCCACAGGCTGCGATTCATACAACGTGCCGTTGAATACTATGGTAAAAGTCTTATTGTTGCTTGTTTCGGGCAGGCCGGCATAATCGTCGGGGTCAAAACCGTTCATGATGGAATACCCGGGTTTTTCGATAAAGTCAGCGATCAGTTTAACGTAAGCCGGCGAAATGGTCGTAAAGCCGCAGGCGTTTGCAAGCCATTTGGTTTCGCTTCTTTTTTCGAGGGCGGCGATCAGCCTGTCGCGCAGCGATAAATTGACCAGCCACTGGCTGGTGCTCCAGTCGTCGCGGTAGTCGGCCACCCAGGGGATATGGTGTTTTTTCGACAGTTTGTGACAAAAAGAAAACAACACGTAGGGCTTGCCGGAGGTGATGATGCCTTTGATGCCGGTGTCCTGTTTTAAAAGGCCGTCAGAAAATGTGTACAAATTTCTGAACGGGACCACCCTTGTGGTAAAATTCTGGCCTATAACTTCAAAAAACGACAGTATCTTTCGGAATGTTACCATTTTTCTTTCGCCGTATTTTTCGTGCAGGCGATCCCTGAGGTTGCCCTTATATGGGAGAAAGTAGACCTCATAGTTCTCAAATTTCTGGTGGACGATCTCGCCGGAGGTCGTGGCCGACATGTCTTTGTAATTGTTCACCGGGAAGTCCCAGCGGCGGGTAACTACGATGGGATACCAGCCAAAGCGCGACAGGTATTTGGCCCAGGAGTATATCCTGAAACTCCCTGTGAACGTGGAGGGTGGAAAGAAGTAAGAAATGATGAGGACTTTTTTCATAGCTTGTCAAATCTTGCAAAGTCGTATTCGCACTCAAAATTTTTATTACAAAAGCGCAGCAACCTATCCATGGTTTGCAAACTCACTTCGGATTGAAGTTTGGGATGCGATAAAAAATGCACAAATTGTTTTTGTCTGATGGTCTTTTTGTATAAAGCGAGTAAGACAGGATTGAGCAATTCGATGCTGGCGGCCATATCCAGAAACAGGTAGTTTTTTCCCGACGTACCGGTATCTGTATTTCTGATAGCGTTTGTTACAGACAAGCCGTCCCCAAACAGTTTATTTCCCGGAGTTTTTTTGTTTGTTCTGTAATAAATGGAGTTTAAAATTTTTGTATATCCCCTGATCCTGATTTTTGTAATGGGAAACTCTGTGAATTTTCCATTGGCCTCTTCCATGGTCAGATTTTCATTAAATGTATAAGGCCTGTCTGCCGGGCATTTTGTAAAGTCGTAGCACAACAACTCTCCTGTCTTTTTTTCTCCCGGCACCACACTAAACTCATAGTGTATCCCATACTTTTCAAAAAAAGGTTTAAAACAACAGAATGGTTCTATATATAAACCTCCGGCCCTGAATCCATCGCATTTATTGGCTGATGATGCCTTTTTGTATATATCGGTGAGGTAAGAATCAGAATATTTGAATAATATTTCCCTTTCAGCATCACCGAGAACCTTGATGGTAAAACGATTTGTTACAGACAGGTCCCATTGATTAATCTTTTCAAGGCATACAGCATCGAGCCAGTGCGGATGTATGTGGTGAAACAGGTAATGCCCGTCGCGGGCCATTTCCAGCAGTTGTTCTTTTATTTTTTGAAGATCTTTTTCGGCAGATACGTTTGATTTACTAAGTTCTTCCAGCCTGTATAAATAGGTGGTGTCGATAAAAAAAACCGCCTTTGCCCCATGCCGTTTTAATACTTCCAGAATTTTATTGGTAGGCCTGATCAGGCAATTATCAATGCTTCCGCTTCTTTGGCCGAGAAATAATTCGTAGTCGAATGTAAGCAGGATGTTTTTTTTCATTTCGATTTTTTTATTTCCAGCCCGGAGGTGTTGATAAAATAGAATTTCTTTCCTGTCAGCATGGATTTGATTTTTAATGCAAAGGAAAATAAATAATATTTGACAGGATTGATAATTTTTATAAAATGATATCCTTTTTCAACTTCAGCACCGAATCTAAGCTTGAAGTCCTGTATGCCGTTATGTTTATCATCATTGATGGCGGGGTTACGGTAACCGCCCAGTATATATTTTTTCACGCCCAAATCTTTCAGGGCTTTTATGGAGCCCCACAT
>DAOOWO010000109.1:0-7664 GCA_035371225.1 Bacteroidales bacterium
CCGGAATAGCCACATTTTCTTCTATCCTGGTCGCCTCCATGGTGATGCTGATTCCCCCTACGGTAGATACAGTCTTGATGGGTATCCCCTTCCAGATATAGTACGTCCCTTTCAGTTTTGCAGCCGGAACCTCCAACGTGTAAACCTCGCAGGAATGTCCGGCAACTACCGTCGTACCGGTCTTCTTCAGGTTTAACTCACGGGCCATTTCACGCGTGATAGCCGTAAAATTGATGTTGTCAGTCCCACCGCTTTCTATTCTGGCTTTTTTTCCGGTCTTATCTTTTGGGCTGTATGTATACATATACACCGAATCACTCACCGAACGCTGCAAAACCTCCTGCCCAAGCATCTTCTGGCTTACCTCGGTCATCTGCTTCTTGCCATAATCATCCATATACATCACGATGTTCTGTGTCATACCAAAGGTGGATGACTTCATGTGGATAATAGCCGACTTGATCAACATTTTTTTGCCATCAGCGGGTATCTGGTCCACATAAGCTATGGCAGTATCGCTTTTTATTTCCGCATTATCTTCGGATGCCTTGTTGCCCGAACAAGCGCAGAACAATAGTATCGGCAGAAAAAAAATTGCTGTAATTTGTTTCATATTTTCGGTGGTTTTAATTTTTCTGAAGGTTTTTGACATAAGGAATAATATCGTCCATAAATTTACTGAAATCTTTTTCAAACTCTTTATAATGCACAAAAATCTCAGCAGCAGCTTCTTTCAGGCCGGGGGCGTGCCGGGCACGCAGCGACAAGCCTTTGAAAAAATGCCGGTAACAATGAGGATTTTTGTAATACTCAAGCCAATTGCCCATCACCATAAAAGGCAGCATACGTTTCATCCTGATGGGCAAAATCGGATACGACACCAACATGGTTTTATACACCCTGGCAACAAATTGCGATAAAGGTTCGTCGTGGTATTTACTCCAGTTGGCTGCCAGAAAATGATCATAAAACATATCAATAATCACCCCGGAATATAGTCCGAATTTTTTGTCGATACGATCCGTACTCTTTTTAAAATGCTCATTGTTATCAGTAAATTCATCAATCTTATGATGCAGGGCAAGGCCTTTGCGGATTTGCTCATTATAACCATCAGGCCTGCCCTTGAGCGTATCGGCAATAAAATTTCCAACCAGGAAATCTCCGGTATCAAACGACAGGTAGGCATGAGCAAGGTAATTCATAAAAACAAAAATAATAAAAAACCACTATATAATCCTTAACAACCAAAAATCTCATATCCCGGATTTTTCGTAATTTTGTTTCAAAGAATAAATTCTGAACAAAATAATATCAACTATGAATACCCAACAATTTCAGCAGGCCATCCTGGAAGGAATACCAGAACAACTTCCCGAAGCTCCCGCCTATGATGCCTCTGTAAATCATGCCCCAAGGCGTAAAGACATTCTTACTGCCGAAGAAAAAAAACTGGCTTTGAAAAACGCCTTGCGCTATTTTGACCCTAAGCACCACGCTGTCCTTGCCCCGGAATTTATGAAGGAATTGATGGAATACGGCAGGATATATATGTACCGCTTTCGTCCGCAATACCAAATGTTTGCCAGACCCATCGACGAATATCCCCACAAATCGAAACAGGCCGCAGCCATCATGGTGATGATACAAAACAACCTCGATCCCGCCGTGGCACAACATCCGCACGAATTAATCACCTATGGCGGCAACGGCGCTGTATTCCAAAATTGGGCGCAGTACCTGCTCACAATGAAATACCTTGCCACGATGACCGATAAACAGACGCTGGTGATGTACTCCGGGCATCCGATGGGCTTGTTCCCTTCGCACAAAGATGCCCCCAGAGCCGTGGTGACCAACGGAATGGTGATCCCCAACTATTCCAAACCCGACGACTGGGAACGGTTCAACGCGCTTGGCGTGTCGCAGTACGGACAGATGACGGCAGGCTCTTACATGTACATCGGCCCGCAGGGTATCGTTCACGGGACAACAATTACTGTACTCAATGCGGGAAGAAAAATAGATAAATCGGGCAATGGCCTTGCCGGAAAGCTTTTTGTTACCTCAGGCCTCGGCGGCATGTCGGGCGCACAGCCCAAGGCGGCGGTGATAGCAGGCGTCATCGGTGTCGTGGCAGAAATTAACCCCAAAGCCGTGCATACCCGTCACTCGCAGGGTTGGGTAGATGAAGTTTTTACCAGCCTCGACGAGCTTCTGATCAGAATTAAAAAGGCACAGGCCGGTAAAGAAACGGTATCACTGGCCTACCAGGGCAATATTGTGGACCTGTGGGAACGGCTTGCCCAAGATAATATTCATGTGGATCTTGGCTCCGACCAAACTTCGTTGCACAATCCCTGGTCAGGAGGGTATTACCCTGCAGGCTTAAGCTTTGAAGAATCAAACACCATGATGGCCACACGACCGGAACTCTTTAAGGAAAAAGTCAGGGAATCGTTGCGCCGGCAGGTTACTGCCATCAACAAACTGTCCGCACAGGGAATGTATTTCTTTGATTACGGCAACGCCTTTTTGCTCGAATCGGGCCGTGCCGGCGCCGACATCAAAAAGCCGGATGGAGATTTCATATACCCGTCGTATGTGCAGGATATCATGGGTCCTATGTGTTTTGATTATGGTTTTGGGCCCTTCCGCTGGGTATGCACCTCCGGAAAGCCGGAAGACCTCGACACCACCGACCAGATAGCCATACGGGTACTCGAAAACCTGGCAGCCTCTTCGCCTGAAGAAATTAAGCAACAGATGAAAGACAACATCCGTTGGATTCGCGAAGCCAAGAAAAACAAGCTGGTGGTAGGCTCGCAGGCCCGCATTCTGTATGCCGATGCGCAGGGCCGAACCGAGCTGGCCGCCGCCTTCAACGAGGCCATAAAAAAAGGAGAAATCACCGCACCTGTGGTTATTGGCCGCGACCATCACGATGTATCGGGGACAGACTCTCCGTACAGGGAAACCTCCAACATTTACGACGGCTCTAACAAAACAGCCGACATGGCGGTGCAGAATGTCATCGGCGACTCTTTCAGAGGCGCCACCTGGGTATCGCTGCATAATGGCGGCGGTGTCGGCTGGGGCGAAGTTATCAACGGCGGCTTCGGCATGGTACTCGATGGCTCGGATGATGCCACGCGGCGATTAAAAGCCATGCTTTTCTGGGATGTCAACAACGGCATCAGCCGCCGGAGCTGGGCCCGAAACCCGGGATCAGTATTTGCCGTCCGGCGTGCCATGCAACAAGAGCCACTGCTACAGGTTACCCTGCCAAATATAGCCGACGACGCCCTGATAGATAAGCTCGTATAAAGTTGTGGAATAGTATTTGTAATCATACTGACAAAAAAAGCACCTATGAAAAAACTTGTGAAATATGCAGCCTTTCTTCTGATCATAGGCCTGACAACACTGTATTCATGCGATCCCAACGATGTGATCGATCCCGACGAAGATGTGCGGGCGCCTTACCTGGGAACCTGGCTTTGTACCGAACATTCAGGCATGTCGTATAGTGTCACGGTAAGCCTCGACCAAACAAACAGCGCACAAATCCTTATAGGAAATTTTCATTTATATGGAGCATCCGAGAAAGTTTATGCTATCGCCACAGTCAACAACCTCACCCTTCCCTCGCAGCAGATTTGCGGAAATACCGTTCACGGTTCAGGCAACCTGATCAATGCAAACAAGTTTACCATGAAGTATTACGTAAACGACCAAACCACCATTGATACGGTAAACGCGGATTATACCAAATAGCTACCATGGCCTGACGAGTATCCTCGACTGGGTTTTGCTCAATTCCGACACAACATCACCGTATATAATATGTAACTCCTTGAGATTTTCGGAATAAAACTTCATACTCCCATAGAATTTACTATAGCTGATGTTGTATTTTTTCAAAATGGAATTATAATAATGGTCGCGCAAAAAATCAACATCTTTCTGTGCTTCCCTGGCCTTTACCAGTGCAGCTTCGGCTAAATGAAAATCCACCAAAACAGGCACCATCTGTTCAGGAGGTATCACTTCGTCAGGGATGGACACCCTCTTATCTTTGGAGCAACCGCCAAGCGCCAGCACGAATAAAAACAATATCAGTATTTTTTTCATCACCTTAAGCAAACCATTAATTTACATTGGGTTAAAACGCAGCCTTATTCCTTTTATTTTATCCGAAACCTGCCGGCCATCGTAAACCATCTGCCCGTTGACAAAGGTATTAGTTATTTCCGAATGAAACACCTGGCCCTGCAATGGCGACCATTTACATTTATATAAAATATTCTCTTCGCTTACGGCAACCTGCCTGTTAAGATCAAAAACCACCAGATCGGCATAGTATTTTTTTCTGATAAAACCACGTTTTTCGATATGAAAACAAGTTGCCGGGTTGTGGCACATCTTTTCTGCAATCTGTTCCAGCGACATTTGTTTCCTGTAATAAAACTCCAGCATCATCTTCAGCGAATGTTGCACCAGCGGCCCTCCTGAGGGGGCGTTAAAATAAGTCTGGCGTTTTTCTTTTATCGTGTGCGGGGCATGGTCGGTGGCTACAACATCGATGCGCCCGTCGACCATGGCTTCAAACAATGCTGCCCTGTCCTGTTCGGTCTTTATGGCAGGATTCCATTTTATGTGCGTTCCCTTCGCCTGATAGGCAGTATCGTTGAACCACAGATGGTGCACACACACTTCGGCAGTGATTTTTTTTCCGGCCAAAGGTATCTTATTATTTAACAAATCAAGTTCGGCAGCGGTTGACAAATGGAGGATATGGAGACGTGTGCCATTTTTTTTGGCCATTTCAATGGCTCTTTTGGTAGAAACAAAACAGGCCTCCGCACTGCGAATCAGGGGATGACATGCGATAGGTACCTCTTCCCCGTATTTTTGTCTGAATATTTCAGCATTTGCCCTGATGATGGTTTCGTCTTCAGAATGTATGGCAATGAGGTAAGGTAATTCAAAAATCTGTTGAAGCGCCTGTTGATCGTCAACAAGCATATTGCCCGTGGAGGCGCCGAGAAAGACCTTTACTCCACAGTTGTTTTCGGGATCAAATTTTTTCAACTCCCCTATATTGTCATTTGTTGCGCCCAGGTAAAACGAAAAATTGGCTGAAGACCGTTCAGCGGCGACTGCATATTTCTGTTCTAATAAGTCAATGGTAGTGGTGGGAGGTTTTACGTTAGGCATATCCATAAAGCTTGTAACGCCACCTGCCACAGCGGCTGCTGATTCCGAAGCGATATCGCCTTTGTATTCCAGTCCCGGCTCTCTGAAATGCACCTGGTCGTCAATGATGCCGGGCATCACATACTTGCCGGAAATATCAAGAGTTTCAATACCATGCAGTTGTCTGTAGTCTTCCGAAAGATCAATACGGCCGGCAATATCCTCTATCAGGCCGTTGACAATCAGGATATCTTTAGGGTATACTTCTCCCTCGTTGACAACTAATGCATTTTTAATCAAATAATTGCAACTCATGGATAGATCAATAACTGCAAAAATATTTTTTCGTTCAGGCTACTTTTTTATAAGTGCGGAACCAGCTTCTTATTTTCAGTGAGATGACACCAAAAATTGCTTCTTTAAAAATTCCTTTGCTCATCTTTGATTGTCCTTCGGTACGGTCGGTAAAGATGATTGGCACTTCCGTGATTTTGAAACCATGTTTCCAGGTGGTAAATTTCATCTCAATCTGAAACGCGTAGCCGATAAAATGTATCCTATCTAATTCAATGGTTTCGAGCACTTTGCGGGTATAGCATTTAAACCCTGCCGTCGTATCACGGATTTTCATGCGGGTAATCATCCGCACATAAGCCGAGGCATAATACGACATCAGCACTCGGCCCATAGGCCAATTTACCACATTCACGCCATTGATGTAACGGGAGCCTATGGACATATCAGCGCCATCTTTGGCACAGGCATCATACAGGCGCACCAAGTCATCCGGGTTGTGCGAAAAATCTGCATCCATTTCAAAGATATAGTCGTAATTATGCGCCAATGCCCATTTGAAGCCGTGGATGTATGCTGTTCCAAGACCCAGCTTACCTTTACGCTCTTCAATAAACAAGCGGCCGGGAAACTCTGTCATCAGTGTTTTGACAATGGCGGCGGTACCATCGGGAGAATTATCTTCTACGATAAGTACATTAAATTCTTTAGGAAGCGAAAACACCTTTCGGATTATTTTTTCAATATTTTCGCGTTCGTTGTAGGTTGGAATAATTATTACGCTGTCGGTCACAAAATTTTATTTAAAAAAACGTAACAAACCTACATATTATTTTGCAAAAAAACCATAAATAGCAAAAAAAAGTTGTACCATTGTTCTTTGGGATAATAGTAAAATGTTGAAAAAAACAAAACTTCCACAAGAAAAACATCAAAAAGTTGGTTAATAATTTGTATTTTTGAAGTCTAAAAATTTTAGCAACTTTTTAAGCATTATTTTATTAATATAAAAACTTAATTTTAAATAACTTAAACAAAAAAAACATGAAAAAAATCTATGTTATTTTAATGGCAGCATTCTTCGGCTTGTTTATCAACGCCACTTCTGCCCAGGTCTTCACCAGCGGATTTGAAAGTTGGACATCCGTCGCACCTATTGTTCCTACCGATTGGTTTGGCACAAAAACCAGTTTTGTAGCTGACAGCATTTCGCAATATACGGCTACTCCTCACGGAGGAACCTATGCCTGTAAACTAAAAAACCGTTTAAATTCCAACAAAAGGCTTACTACACAAGATGTTTCTATTGATTCTGGCAAAACATACCAAATGACATTCTGGATTAAAGGACATGGCTTATTAAAAGCCGGATATTACAAAGGACTCGGTGTCAGTGGTAACAATTATGTTTACACCAGCACTCTTTTTGATACGATAAATACTAATACATGGATACAGAAATCTTTTAATCTTACGGCAGACACCACATCAGCAGCAGCTCAGTTTATTATTCTGGTAAAAATGACACAAGGCGATCTTGAAGATATTCAGGTGGATGACGTTAACATTGATACCGTGACTGCTATTATTCAACCTGCCGACACGGTTAGTATTTATGACATTCAATATTCTACAGCAGCTAACTTTGCATCTGCCTATGACGACTCCACAGTAGTTACCGGAGGCGTTGTAACCGCCGTTTGTACTCAGGGAATGTTTATCCAGAGCGGTTATGGCCCCTGGAACGGACTTTATATTTATTCTTCGCCGTTGATTGCCTCCTCAGGTGTTCAGCAAGGCGACTCTGTTTATGTAACCGGGAAAGTTGATGAATATTTTCAGTGTACCGAGCTGACAAACCTCAGCAATATCAATATTGTTGGATCAGGTTATTCCTATCAGCCTTACGACGTAACTTTGTTAACTGAAGAACTTGAAGGTGTCCTGGTGAAAATTACCAATGCCCAGGTAATCGCTCCCCCCGACTATGGCATGTATCCTGTTACAGCCACCGGCAACATTGCAGATTCGGTAAAAGTTCACGACCTGTGTGACACCACCCTCTATCTCGTTGTCAACAATTATTACAACATCACCGGCCCGGTACATTATTCATTCAATGAATACCGTATTCTGGCTATCGACACCGAAGAAACAAACAGCATTTCCGA
>DAOOWO010000110.1:0-7644 GCA_035371225.1 Bacteroidales bacterium
GATAATTATGGCTTTTAACTTAAAAAACAGAAATTTTCTGAAAGAACTTGACTTTACTCCCGAAGAGATGAAGTTTTTATTAAAACTGGCCGCCGACCTGAAAGCCGCCAAATATGCCGGTACGGAACAGCAGATGCTGAAAGGCAAAAACATTGTGTTGCTTTTTGAAAAAGATTCTACCCGCACACGCTGTGCCTTTGAAGTGGCTGCCCTCGATCAGGGTGCTCATGTTACCTATTTAGGTCCCAGCGGTTCGCAGATGGGCAAAAAAGAATCGATGAAAGATACGGCCCGCGTTCTCGGAAGGATGTACGACGGAATTGAATACCGCGGTTATGCACAAACCATTGTGGAAGAGTTGGCCAAATACGCCGGAGTGCCGGTATGGAACGGGTTGACCAATGAGTTTCATCCCACCCAGATACTTGCCGATTTTCTTACCATGAGCGAACATTGTAACAAACCATTGAACCAGATTTCTTTTGCTTTTGTGGGCGATGCCAAAAACAATGTCGGCAACTCGCTGATGGCCGGTGCGGCCAAAATGGGCATGGATTTCAGGGCAGGAGCTCCCAAATCATGCCAGCCGGATAAAAAATTGGTGGATGAATGCAAAAAAATTGCAAAAGAAACCGGAGCAAAAATAACTATCACTGACGACCCGCAAGCCGCCGTAAAAGGAGTAGACTTTATTTATACTGATGTTTGGGTATCAATGGGTGAGCCCGATCATGTATGGGTGGAACGCATCAAATTGCTCAAACCCTATCAGGTAAATGCAAAACTCATGAAAGCCACCGGTAATCCCAATACCAAATTTCTGCACTGTTTGCCGGCTTTTCACAACCGCGAAACCAAAATCGGCGAAGAAATATTTCAGAAATATGGCCTCGACGGGATGGAAGTAACGGAAGACGTTTTCGAATCAAAAAACTCTATTGTTTTTGATGAAGCTGAAAACCGCATGCACACCATTAAAGCGGTAATGGTGGCCACGCTGACCTAGCATCATATGCCTTGCCTTTATACACTGGCATGAACAGGATATCGCGGTTTTTTGTTAGGATCAGAGGTAAACAGTTTTTTCGCAAACTGAAAAAACTGTTTACCTGGTTCCTTATAATATTTTTTGTGGTTTATGTTGCCTGTAATATAGTTATTTATTACGGTTCAAAGGGTTTCTTGTATGGCAATCAGGCCGCCACACCTGCCAGTTATGTGGCACTGGTTCCTGGTGCCAGTGTGTATGCCAACGGACAGCCTTCGGAAATACTCGCCGACAGGCTGGATAAGGCTTTTGAGCTATACGAGGCAGGTAAGGTGAAACGTTTTTTATTGAGCGGCGATCATAGCACCCGGACATACAACGAAGTTAAAGCAATGAAAAACTACCTGAACAAAAAAGGGGTGCCCGACAGCGTGCTTTTTACCGACCATGCCGGCCTGGATACATACAGTTCAATGGTGAGGGCTGCCCGGGTGTTTGAAGTGGACAGTCTGATTGTGGTAACGCAGACTTTCCATTTGCGCCGGGCGGTTTATATTGCGCGTAAACTAGGGTTGACAGCCTATGGATACCGGGCTGATGTGCACAGGTATCCCAGCATCAATTACCTGATGATACGTGAGAGCTTTGCCGGTATTAAAGCCGTTTTTGAGGTGCTTTTTCATGTTAATCCCAGGTTCGGCGGAGAAAAAATTCCCATCACCGGAGACAGCAGTAAAAGTTACGATTGATAAGCAATACTTTGTTGCCGGATTATTCCAGGGATTGCATTTTTTTATGGTTTTGTATCAACCGTTCGATTACAGCTTTTTTCTCTTCCGCTTCGAGCAATTCCTGCTTTTTGTTGTCAATGGATGTTTGTATCTGATGGTAATAGTCTGTAGCGTTTTTTCCATCAGCTTTTAATTGCTTTAGCTGTGCTTCGTATTTTTTGTTTTCGGACGACAAAAAGCTAATGCGCGACTGTATGTGTGCAAGGTCATTGTCGAGGTTTATACCGAGGCGTTCGTTACATTTCTGGAGTAGTTCGAGCAGCATGGTTTCGCGGGCTAAAAGTTTGTTGTACTGAAATATTCTTTTGTCTTCGGCCTGTTTGAGCTTTTCGTATTCCTCTTTGGTTTTAATGTAATTTTCTTTTTTTGTTTTTTTATTGGCTTCCAGTTCGGCCATGTTTTTTTTCAGATCATCCATTTTTTCATGGTTGGCATCCTGCCAGCCGGTGAGGGTGCGTTCTGCTTTGGGAATTTCGTACCGCACCGCGGCCAAATCTTCTTTTAAAACCTCGATAAGTTTGTTTGTTTCATCTGAATTGGCTAAGTTGTAAATGTTATTGTTGTATACTTCATTGAAGTTTTCGGCCACCACGGTTTTTTCCTGATTATCCAGGTATATTACAAATTCTTTATTGGCGCGTTTTACTTCCGAGGAATTGAAATTTGCTGTTTTTATATATTCATCCATTTCTTCCAAAGCTATTTCTTCGCCTCCAATGATTATGATAACCGATTTTACCTTAACCAGCATATTGTTTTTAAAATCATCGCGGGTTTCAATTTTCCATGCAAAATTGATTTCCTGAGGGTATAGCATCCCTGTGTTGTCAGGGTTGAGCAGGATGTAATAATTATAAGTTTTTGATTTTTTCGGGTTTTTACTATCGGGAATTACAATGGGAATATCTATCCGAAGAAATGTTTTGCCGGCAATACCTGTTTCTTTTTTTTCCAGGCTGTGCAGTTTGCCGATGATGTCTTCCATTTTGCTAAGCACATCTTTTTGGTAATTCATATCCTTAACGAAAAACCAATAATCAGAAAAGTCATAATTCTTTTTAAAACTTTCCACTTGTCCAACAAAGGATTTTCCGGGTTTCCCGCCTCTGACACCGGCGTGTTTTCCGCAATAGATATAGGCCCAGTACACCTCGTCGTCTTTCCATACGTAAATTTTGTAAATGCCGTCCACGGTGCCGTCATCGTTCAGGGGCATGATGCCCGGTTCGTAAGGATAACAATAAAAACCCTGGTTTATCATGCGGCCGTTGAGGGTATTCAGGCGGATATCGTCGGCGTTTGAATAACCGAGTTTTTCGCAGCCTTCTTTCCAGATGATAACACCTTCGAACTGCGAAAAAGGAGGGAGGTCGTGCGGGATGATGGTAGGCATGTTTCTGCCCTTGGTGCCATAGGGCAACATTACAAAATTCAATAAGCCTGTCCTGGGATTTACCTCACTGTCTTTGTCGTATTGAAAGGCACAATGCCAGATGGGATTCTTTTTATCACCCGGCACCCAGGCGTAGTTGTACGGTTCAAGCTCTCCATTGAGGTTTCTGCCTTTGCCTTTTAAAACCACGGTTTCATTTAAGTCCCTCCAGTAAATATCGTTGAAATATCTGAAGAGTTCATATTTTCCGAAGCGAAGAATTTTTTCGTTGGGCTGGTGCAGCAAATCATAGACTTCATTTTTGTAATTGTCGATAAGCCGGTATGGAATATCATTGACGGTCAGGTTATTTTCCGCCAGGTATTTCTTTGTGTTGAACCGTTGCAATATGCACTGTTGAATTTCCGGGGGCGTTTCGTTTGAGAACTGTCGTGTGGCGATGTCGATGCTGTCGCAGTACATAAGGAAAAAAGTTTCCATCCATTCGTACGCCAGATCAAAATTGTTGGCATCTTTCCAGGATCCGGAGCCTTCAATTTGCGGGAAGATCAGTGTATCATAAACGGTTTTCTTCCCCATTTTTTTCTTGATATAAAAACCTGCCAGGTCGGCCGTAACCCGCCCGGAATCGATGCCTAAACGCGGTATGGTGGACATGAAGGGCTTTTCTACGGCTACATTTTTGCCAATGTTTTGGTTGTAGGCTGAATCCACCATAAATTTATCTTCGGTGATATTATAGTGCCAGATACAGCCCAGATCATAAGAATGATGGTTTTTTACTTTTTTACCGGGCAAAAAGTTTATTTCATCCGCCGTATAGCCCAGGTTAACCAGCATGGATAACAAGGTGTTGCCAAACAGCAGATAATCGTAGGCCGTGGTGTAGGTTCTTATTCCATAATCCATTTTGTTGTTTGGGCCGACAAATCGTCCGTCAAACAGTCCCATCACATACTGGCTTCCATACTGGTTGGTATAGAATTTTTTTCTCAGATTAAATACCTCTTTCCATTCGTCCACAGGCGTTGCCTTTTTAGTGGAATCACTCACGCTTTTTCGGGGATTATCATTTTGGCCAAGGGCTGAATGGGGTAGTGAAAGGGAAAAAAGCATGTACAGGAAAAGCGCAAAAATAAATCTATACAGGCAAATGTTCCTGCGGGAGGCAGGGCATACGGCTCCCTTTTTCAGAACCATGGATAGTCCTAATGAAAGATTATTTTTTTTATTTAAAAACAAAATAGATTCTATTAGCAGCCTGTTAATGTTTATCAGTTCAATATTTTTTTAATTTACAGCATATTTTTCCTCTCTTAATTTCATCTCAACAACCTGAAAAGCTGCATTAAATATTTATATCATTTTATACAAAAATACGAAAAAAAGGTTACATAATCAATAAGATATAGTAAATATATATTCTTTGAATTCCTATTTTTCTGCAAGGAATATTGTTGATTGCTATAAACATACCATTATAAAGGGCTATTGCCTTTGACAGGACTAAACTTGCGTAATAAAAATCGATGTTACACTGAGTGTGGAGGATTGGTCAAGAGATGATGTTAACAATACTGGTATATGCCCGGAAAAGATATCAATAAACAACCTGCCGTTATGCGTATTGATAATTTCTTACTGTATTTTTTTTGTTCGCAACCTTAGAGAATTCAGTACCACAACGATATCAGAAAATGCCATGGAGGCTGCAGCAATCATGGGATCTAAAAGGCCAACGGCGGCAATGGGCAGCGCGATGACATTATAAAAGAAAGCCCAGAAAAGATTTTGTTTTATTACCGTCATGGTGTTTTTGCTGATCAGGTATGCTTGAGAGAGCAGATTTAGTTTTCCGTTCATCAGGATGATTTGTGCCGATTGTATGGCAATTTGTGTGGCGTTGCTTAGAGAAATGCCTACCGTTGCTTTTGAAAGGGCGGGGGCGTCGTTGATTCCGTCTCCCACCATGGCTACGCCGCCGGTTCTGTCAAGAGTTTCGATGACAGCGAGTTTTTCGGCAGGCATTTTTTCGGCAAAAAACTTGTCGATCCCGATTTTTCCGGCCAGGTCGCTGCATTTTTGGTGTGAGTCGCCGCTTATCAAAAAAGTATTAAAACCCTTATCCCTGAAAAAAGATAAGGTCTCTTTTGCATCCGGCCTGGCTTCATCCTGAATGTCTACTGTGGCCACCACAAGGTTATTCTTTATCAGGTAAATATCATGGAAGTTTTCATTTGTAAGCCCTGCGGCTGCATTATATGAACCGGCGAAATAGGTATTACCTTGTAAGTCTTTTGCACCTATGCCTGTGCCTTCTTGTTCTTTGATATCTGTCAGATTAACAATTTTTTCATTTTGAAGTTCCTGTGTCAGTGAAACTGCGATAGGGTGCGACGAAAATCTTTCCAGAGAAAACAGCAGTGCGCGGGCTTCTTCCTGATTTATTCCGAATGTTTTCATTTCGCGGATGACAAAAGCTCCTGTAGTCAGTGTTCCTGTTTTATCAAAGGCAATGTTTTTCATCGAGCTGAATTTCTGCATGGTGCTGGCGCCTTTGATAAGTATGCCCAGTTTGGCCACCCTGCCAATACCTACCACCACTGCCGTTGGTATTGCAAGCCCAAGGGCACAGGGGCAGGCAATTACCAGCACGGCAATGCTTCTGAGCAACGAAAATTTCATGCTGACATCAAAAACAAAAAAGTTCAGGATAAAGGTAAGAATGGATATCATGACCACGACTGGCACAAACCAGGCACTGATTTTGTCTGCCAGGGTTTGCAGTTGGGGCTTGTCCTGCTGGGCTTTTTTCACCAGGTCAATAATCTGGCCTAACACGGAATTTTCACCGATGGCCGTTGCTTTTACTTTAAGGTTGCCTGATACCAGCAGGGTGCTGCCAACAACAGTGTCGCCCGTGTTTTTTATCACGGGCTGACTTTCTCCGGTGATAACTGATTCGTCGATTATTCCATTGCCCCAGATAATTACTCCGTCGGCAGCGATTTTATCACCGGTATTGAGAAGAAAAACATCTCCGGTTTTTATTTTTGACGCTTCTGTTTCAATAATCTTTTCATTACTGCCCATGAGAGTAATTACTTTTGCTTTCACCTGCTGCATTTTTACCAGTTCATCAACCGCAGAGGTTGTTTTTTTCACGGAAAGGTGTTCAAGCATATTTCCAAGAAAAATCAGGCTGATAATGCTTGCCGGCGTTTCGTAAAACTGGTAATTATGCCCGAGACCCAAAATGGTGCCTGCGAGGCTGTAAAA
The DNA here is from genome assembly GCA_035371225.1 of Bacteroidales bacterium. Taxonomy (GTDB): domain Bacteria; phylum Bacteroidota; class Bacteroidia; order Bacteroidales; family CAIWKO01; genus CAIWKO01. Next base: position 6,452 of record DAOOWO010000110.1, read on the forward strand.
AAATGCTGCTGAAGAACCCAATGTTATCAGAACATCCATGTTAGGCACACCCGAACGCAGGGAATAAAAAGCGCTTTTGCCGAAATGCCACATTCCAACCGTATAAACAGGAAGACACAAAAAAAGTTGAAATATCGGATGATGCAAAAATTCAAAAGGAAGAAACATTGCTGAGAGCAAAGGAACAGTAAACACCAACGAGAAATAAAATTTTACTTCTATGCTGCTCAGTCTTTTTTTAGTTTTGTTTTCTTTTTCGCTGAGGCCGGTGGCTACATGATAGCCCATAGCATTTATTGTATTGATGGCATCATGCACTTGTTCTTTTTCATCATAACTGAAATGCACTTCCCCATTGGTAAAATTAACATCTACCTTTTCCAGCCCTGACTTCTCCAGTTGTTTTTTTATTCCTAAGGCACAGTTAGTACAATGCATGCCTTCGATAATAAGCACCGTTTCTTTTGATTTTTTCATTTACTTATCTGCTTTATTGGTCTAAGTCCGCCAAAGATTCTTTATGTTTTTTAACAAAGATAAAAAAAAAGGAGGCGCTGGTCAAGCGGTATATCAATAAACACTATTTTTACAAAACCTAATGAGTTTAAAAACTATGCAACCGTTAAAATTTAAAGATGTTGCCATAACACCCGGAAATAGTAAATGGGATGCCAGTATCAGGCGTGAAAAAGCTATTTATAAAAAAAAGGATGACATACGCAGCGATTTTTCACGCGATTATAACCGTATTCTTCATAGCAAAGCATACCGCCGCCTTAAACATAAAACGCAGGTTTTTTATGCAACACAGAATGATCATGTGTGCACGCGTATTGAGCACGTAACCCATGTGGCTTCGGTGAGTTACAGCATTGCCAATTATCTTGGATTAAATACCGAACTGACCAATGCCATTGCTATTGGCCATGATTTGGGACATGCCCCTTTTGGCCACGAGGGCGAATACATCCTCCGTAAAATTGTGATGGATGAAATGGGCGAAACGTTCTGGCACGAGAAAAACAGTCTTTTTTTTGTGGATAAACTGGAAACTCTTCCCGACCTGACGAATAAAGATCATAACCTCAATCTAACCTATGCCGTGCGTGATGGCATAATTTCGCATTGCGGAGAAGTAAACGAAAACGCTATCTTTCCGCGGCAGGAGCTGATTCGGCTGGAGGATATCGAAA
>DAOOWO010000111.1:0-7630 GCA_035371225.1 Bacteroidales bacterium
CAGGGAATTTTTTCAGTTTGCCGTTTACCATACCTCTGCTAACATAGGCGCGATAATCTTTGGGCGACAGTTCGATTACTTTGCTGAAATCCTGTTGGGCCGCCTTGTAGCTGGCCATGATGCTGTAGGCCATACCCCTGTTGTAAAATGCGTTGACGTAATTTGGTTGCAATATGATGGTTTGGGTATAATCGCTGATGGCATTTTTGTAATCTTTTATCAGGTATCTACAATACCCGCGGACGAAGTATGCCCGGAAAAAACCGCTATCGGCGGCGATGGCCATCTGGCAATCTTCAATGGCATCTTTGTTATTGCCGAGATTGCTTTTCAGCACGGCGCGGTTGGTGTAAGCATCGGCATTCCCGGGGTCAAGATTAATTGCTGTGGTGTAATCATCGAGAGCATCTCCATAATTGCCAATGGCATTGTATGACATGGCCCTGTAAATATAAGCATCGGTGTAGGACGACTTTTCTTTTATTGCCTGAGTGAAATCCAAAAGAGCATCAACATAAAACCCATCGTTGTATTTTTGTACTCCAGAATTATAGTAATCTTCAGGGGTTTGTGAAAAAACACTGGAAGCAGGCAACGAAAGCAATAAACACAACAACAGGGAAAATATTTTCATGGAGATTTTTTTACAAAGATAGCAATAGCCGATGTTTTAGTTGGCAATAAAACAGGCAACCTCACATTTTTATTGTAATTTTGCAAAAAAATTAAGATGATTTTTCTGACCCGAAGAGAAACATTTAATGCAGCCCACAGGTTGTTCCGTGAAGATTATTCTGACGAAAAAAATATGGAAATTTTCGGAAAATGTTCCAATCCCAACTGGCACGGGCATAATTATGAACTCTTTGTTACGGTAAGCGGACCCTTAGATTTGCAGACAGGAATGGTTATTAACCTTAAAAAGCTTAGTTCTCTTATACAGGAAAATGTTATCGAAAAACTTGATCATAAAAATATAAATACGGAAGTTGATTTTATGACGGGGAAACTGGCATCTGCCGAAAACCTGGCTATTGCTATTTGGGACCAGCTATCAGATGCAATTGCCAAGCATAATGCGAGACTTCATTGTGTGAAACTGTGCGAAACAGAAAATAATTTTGTGGAATATTTTGGCAAATAATTTTACGCTATCCTTATGAATGCAATAGACAAAGAAATGTTGAAAGAAAATGAAATGGATGATACTCCGGGCTTGGTTTTGCCGGAAAATCATGATATTACAGAAGAATTGGCCGCCTCATATAAAAAAGTGCTCCAGCTTATTGGAGAAGACCCCGGTAGGGAGGGTCTGCTGAAAACTCCGGATCGCGTAGCCAAAGCCATACAGTACCTTACCCATGGTTATGATTTGAACCCCGAAGAGATACTGCGCTCTGCCATGTTCAAAGAAGATTATAAACAGATGGTTATCGTAAAGGATATCGAAATATATTCTATGTGCGAACACCATATGCTGCCTTTTGTCGGAAAAGCCCACGTAGCATATATTCCAAACGGTTATATTGTGGGCTTGAGCAAGATACCCCGCATAGTTGATGCTTTTGCACGCCGGCTTCAGGTTCAGGAACGGCTTACTTCACAGATAAAAAACTGTATTCAGGAAACCTTAAACCCGCTTGGCGTGGCTGTTGTAATTGAGGCCAACCACCTGTGTATGATGATGCGTGGCATACAGAAACAAAACTCGGTAACCACTACTTCGGATTTTACAGGAGCTTTTCTCATCGAAAAGACTCGTACAGAGTTTTTGACGCTGATTAGCGCCAAGCTGCATTGATTTTTATTAATTTTGCAAAAAAATATTTTTATGAATATGTTTAACGAAGAAAATTTAAGTATCAAATACCGCGATCCCGCTGAAATAGCATCTGTAGCACGCGGGTTTATGTCGAAGGTTTTTTCATGGATGTTTCTTGCGATGACTATTACCGCAGTAACTTCATTTATCTGGGCAGGATCCCCATCGCTGATGCAGGTGCTGCTGAAACCCGAGGGAGGGCTGTCGGTATTAGGCTGGATTGTAATGTTTGCCCCGCTGGGTTTTGTGTTACTTATGTCTTTCGGATATCAGAAATTATCTGCCCCGCTAATGACCCTCCTGTTCATTGTTTATTCCATTTTGATGGGCATGAGTTTTAGTTTTATATTTTTTGCCTATAGCCTCGGAACCATTGGAATCACTTTTGCAGTCACCGCCGGAATGTTTGGCGTTATGGCGCTGGCAGGGTATTTCACCAAAACTGACCTTACAAAATTTGGTTCCATATTGATGATGGGCGTTATAGGAATTATAATTGCCATGATTGTCAATTTTTTCCTGAAAAGCAGCGCGATGGGATATGTCATCAGTGTTATTGGGGTGTTGATATTCACAGGACTTACGGCCTATGACGTGCAAAAATTGAAAAGAATAGGCATGGGTATCGGTGTCGAACAGACCGATGTAAGAAAAATGGCTATCATGGGTGCGCTGACCTTATACCTTGACTTTATCAACCTGTTTTTATTTTTACTCCGCTTGTTTGGCAGCAGAGATTAATCAAAAAAATTTTTTATGAAAGCATATATTTTTCCCGGGCAGGGAGCCCAATATGTGGGCATGGGTAAGGATCTTTATGAAAAATTTCCTGAAGCAAAGCAGTTGTTTGAGAAAGCCAATGATATTCTGAAATTCAGGATTACCGACCTGATGTTTGACGGTACCGACGAGGATTTGCGGCAGACCAAGGTCACACAGCCTTCCATATTTCTTCATTCGGTGATACTTTCTGTTATCCTGGGTGATAAGTTTATGCCGGATATGGTTGCCGGACATTCGTTAGGCGAGTTTTCGGCTCTGGTTGCTGCCAAAGCGTTGTCGTTTGAAGACGGACTACAATTGGTGTCGATACGCGCTCAGGCTATGCAGAAAGCCTGTGAATCTGGCCCCGGCACCATGGCTGCCATCATGGGTATTGCAGATGAAAAGGTGGAAGAAATACTAAGCGAAATAGATGATGTAGTGGTAGCCGCCAATTATAATAGCCCGGGGCAATTGGTTATTTCCGGCAGTGTCAGCGGTATCACCCTTGCCTGTGAACGCATCAAGGCGGCAGGTGCACGCAGGGCTTTGCCATTGAATGTTGGTGGCGCCTTCCATTCCCCATTGATGGAGCCTGCCCGCGCCGATCTGGCACAGGCCATTGAACATACGCTGTTTCACAAACCTATATGCCCGGTATATCAGAACGTAACGGCTTTACCTTCGTCCGATCCTCAGGTTATCAAAGAAAACCTTAACAAACAACTTACGTCCCCGGTACGGTGGTCGAATAGTATTACCAAAATGGTGGGAGATGGGGCAACAGTATTTACCGAATTAGGCCCGGGCACCGTGTTGCAGGGCTTGGTGCGCAAAATAGCTCCTACGGCTGAAATCGAAGAAGTATCAATCTAACAGCAAATTGTTTTTGATCTGCCCCGTGGAGGCTAGCTCCTGAAATAATTTTCCGCTTAAGACATCTTTTATTTTTGGAATATACTCCGCACTATGAGTATCCGACCCCACAAAATCAATCATGCCTTCTTTTATCAGCCTTACAGCCAGTTTGTGTATTTCGTGAGAATAGATATTTGTTAGTGAGAGTATGTTAATCTGAAAAAACAGTTCGCGGTCTTTTAATTTTTCATAATTGGCAAATTCATTTTGCCAGTAAAGATAACGCTCAGGATGTGCCAGAATGATGTCATATCCTTTAATCTGCATTTCAAATATGATGTCGGACAATATCGGGAAAGGGCTGTATGAATTTAATTCTATCAAAACATAGTTTTTGCCAAACGTCATCAATTGCCCGTTTTTGAGAATTTCCACAAAAACATCGTCAACCATATATTCTGCAGCTACTTCCAGTTTGATATCAATGTTTCGGGCAGCCACTTCCTTTTGTAGTTTCGTGAGCCCGTTATAAATATTGTCGGGAGTATTCGGATAGAGCATGGAAATGTGAGGGGTGGTGATGATTTTTTTTATTCCCATGTTGCTCATAGAGGCAATTATTTCCAAAGATTCTTCAATATCCTGAGACCCGTCGTCGATGCCGGGAATCAGATGCGAATGAATATCTGTACTGTAAAAATCAGTATAGTTAAAGAGATTGGTTTTGTTTCTATTTCGGAGGTTAAATATCCCCATATAATCTAACAAAATTTTCTGTGAACCACTTAAATGTCAGTTCCAGTCCATCTTTAGTTTTAACAACGGGAGTGTATCCAAGTGTGCTATGAGCCTTGGAAATGTCGGCAAGCGAATCGCGGATATCCCCAGGCCTTTCGTCGAGGTATAACGGTGTAACATCCGAACCGGAAATATCTTTAAGATAGTGAAAAAGTTCATTAACGGTGGTTCTGTCGCCGCAGGCAATATTGAAGATATCGCCGCAGGCTTCAGATTTGTTGGTCAATGCCGCTTTGATGTTAGCCTGTACGGCATTTTCGACGAAGGTAAAATCTCTGGTTTGTTCGCCGTTACCGAAAATCTTTGGGCTTTTATTAGTAATCAGTGCATGAATAAACAAGGGTATGGCTGCAGCATACGCGCCCGTCGGGCTTTGGTTCGGCCCGAAAACATTGAAATACCGCAAGCCGATGATTTGCATGCCGTAACAGCGGGCAAACACCTGGGCGTATAATTCGTCAACATATTTTGATACCGCGTAGGGCGACAAAGGCTTTCCAATGATGTCTTCCGTTTTAGGAAGTTGTTTACTGTCGCCGTATACCGAAGAGGAACTGGCAAAGACAAAACGTTTTATATTCCTGTTTTTTGCAGCCACGAGCATATTGAGAAATCCATCTACATTGGAGTGATTGGTGGCTACCGGGTCTTTAATAGACCGTGGTACAGATCCCAGTGCGGCCTGATGTAATACAATATCAATGTCTTTGCAGGAAGTTTCGCAAACATTGGCATCGCAGATATCACCCTGAATAAACTGTACATTGGGCTGCGAAAGGAATGGTTGGATATTGTGCATAAAACCGGTGGATAAATTATCGAGTATGGTAATTTTTCCGGCTTTATGTTTGACAAGGTATTCCACAATGTTTGACCCGATAAATCCGGCGCCTCCGGTAACCAGGAAATTAATGCGGCTAATATCGGAAGTATGGTAATTGTTTTCGTACATGGCCTACCGGTTGTGATATTGTTGTTCGTAATATTTCAGATAATCTCCGCTGGTAATATTTTTTAGCCAGGTTTCGTTAGTCAGGTACCAGTCTACAGTTTTTTCAAGGCCTTCTTCAAATTGCAACGAAGGCGACCAGCCCAGTTCTTTGGTGAGTTTGGATGAGTCGATGGCATAGCGAAGATCGTGACCGGCACGGTCTTTCACGTACGTGATCAGTTTTGCGGAGGTGCCGGGTTCGTGTTTTAGTCTGGAATCCATTATTTTACACAACAGCAACACAAGGTCGATGTTTTTCCATTCGTTGTGGCCGCCGATATTGTATGTTTCGCCGGGTTTTCCTTTATGAAAGATCAGGTCGATGGCCCGTGCATGATCTACCACATACAGCCAGTCTCTGACGTTCTCTCCCTTGCCGTATACAGGCAGTGGCTTGTTGTGGATGATATTGTTTATCATCAGTGGAAGAAGTTTTTCGGGAAACTGGTTGGGACCATAATTGTTGGAACAGTTTGAGATTACCACCGGAAGTCCAAAAGTGTGATGGTAAGCCCGTACCAGGTGGTCGGAGCTGGCTTTTGATGCTGAATATGGGCTGCGGGGATCATAGGCTGTGGTTTCGATAAAGAATCCTTCTTTGCCTAAGGATCCATACACTTCATCAGTGGAAATATGGTAAAACAATTTGCCTTCGGAATTTTCTTTCCAGGCATTACGTGCCGCATTAAGCAGCGTGGCTGTGCCAATAATGTTGGTAACAACAAATTCCAGCGGATTGGCTATTGACCGGTCCACATGCGATTCGGCGGCAAGGTGTACCACCCCGTCAAAAGCATACTGCTGAAAGAGATTCTGTACACATGCCGCGTCGGTAATATCTCCTTTAACAAACACATAATTGGCAGCGTGGTCAACATCGTTAAGGTTTTCCAGGTTGCCGGCATAGGTCAGTTTGTCGAGGTTAATGATACGGTAGTCCGGATATTTGTTGACAAACAGGCGGACCACATGCGATCCGATAAATCCGGCGCCGCCTGTTATTAAAATATTTTTTTTAAACATATCGGTAGTTTTAATTGTTTTTACCAAGGTGTTTTTCCCAATTCCATGCAGAGAGCATCATTTCGTCAATATTTTTTTCTGCTTTCCATCCCAGCACATTGTTGGCGCGGGTACAGTCTGACCATATCCTGGTGATATCGCCTTCGCGGCGGGGTGCAAAGCGGTAGTTGAGTTTTTTTCCGGTGACACGTTCAAAAGATTGTATCACTTCGAGTACCGAAAAACCATTACCCGTGCCCAGGTTAAACACTTCGCAATTGTCCGTGTTTTTTTTCTCAAGGATTCTGTTCATAGCTTGGACATGGGCTTTTGCCAGATCCACCACATAGATATAATCGCGGATGCAGGTTCCGTCGTGAGTGTCGTAGTCGTTTCCGAAAACCTGAAGGCAGTCGCGTTTTCCGGCTGCGGTTTGGGTTATGAAAGGCACCAGGTTGTTGGGGACTCCGATAGGAAGTTCGCCGATAAGAGCTGATTCGTGTGCCCCTACAGGGTTGAAATACCTTAGCAGAATAGATTTAAGCCCCGAAACTTTAATTTGTTCTTTGATAATCCTTTCGGCGATTTGTTTGGTATCGCCATAAGGAGACATAGGTGGCTGCAGCGGCGAATTCTCGTCCACAGGAAGTTTTTCGGGCTGGCCATACACGGTGCAGGAGGAGGAAAAGATCAGCGTATTGACCTGGTACTTGTTCATGGTCTCCAGCAGGTTGATCAACGAAAACAGATTGTTGTGATAATACTTCAGCGGCAACCTGGCTGATTCTCCCACGGCTTTGAAGGCAGCAAAATGTATGACACCGTCGATGCCGGGGTGCCGTTGAAAAAAATCATCTACCTGCATAGGGTCGCAGAGTTCAATTTTTTCAAAAACAGGCATTTTACCTGTGATTTTTTGTATTGAATGAACTACTTCGGGGTAGGAATTTGACAAATTATCAATGATAAGCACTTCGTGGCCGCTTTGTTGCAGCTCGACCACGGTGTGCGCCCCTATATAACCGGTTCCTCCAGTGATGAGAATGCTCATGGTCTTACAGGCTCCAGTAGCTCATTTGTTTGATTTTACCGCGATACATGCCTTTTACGTCCACCAGGATGCACTTATCGGCTGCCATGGGTGTGAAATCTTTTTCGGTGAGCATTGCATATTCAAGGTGTGAAACGGCCACGATGATGGCGTCATAGTTCCCGCTGGCTTTTTCTGCCATGTCAAAGCCGTATTCGTGTTTTACCTCTTCGCTGTTGGCAAAGGGATCTACCACATCGACAAGCACACCGTAGGATTTTAACTCACTTACCACATCGGCTACGCGTGAATTTCTGATGTCGCTGACATTTTCTTTGAAAGTAACACCCATTACCAGAACTCTTGA
>DAOOWO010000112.1:0-7624 GCA_035371225.1 Bacteroidales bacterium
AAAAAATATGTCGTTGTATCCCAAAGATTTTAATTCACTTTGAATAAATGGCCGGGAATATTTCTTGTCAATAAATGTACGTGGATCCATACTACATTCGTGATAGTCATAGTCGACAACAAATATTGTGTCATGATTTGAATTTTCAAGAAATGATTTGTGTTTTAAAATATACTTGACAACATCTTTGTCATATTTTGCGCTGAATTTATCATAAGATCCAAACCCGATAAAAAAATGTATGAATAAAATTACAGGGATTAAAATCGTTGGCAATACAGCAACTCCAATTATGGTTCCGTATTTAATTGATTTTTTCATCTTTTAATAAATTTCCAGTAATGAACTATTATAGCAAGTCATTACCAGCAATAGTTTTTATGTGTTTTTTCTAATCTACTTGTCACGATATAAGCTATTATTGTCAAAACTGTTATTGCCGAAAGAAAAATAAATTGCCATAAAAAAGGTGTCAGGGTTGATTCCTTAACAAGAGATTTCAAGTAGACTGACAAAAAATAAATGCCAGGAATAATAACAAAATAGAAGCCTGAAATTAACAAAATAAGTTTGTTCTTTCTGTTAAGAATTCCCAGAAACATGCCGAGATAGAATAATATAAAAACAAATATTGGAAAACTGATCATGCTAACACGCTCGATTTGAAATTTTAAAATTTGTTTACTATTATATTGATTTATCAGGAAAAGATTATTATCATTTTGTTTCGATGTAATTCTTTTCAAGGAATCAATTACATGGTCAAGCTGGTAATAATTACTTGTCATTGATGAACCGCTAAATAAGCTCAAATCTGAACGCATTAATGGTTTATCCGGAAATTTTTCTCTAATATCAAAAAGCAATGACATCATATGTAAATTATTAATAGGGGCAATAAATGCAATCCAGGCGAAACTAATGATTGCAATTGACACTGAAAATATTATGCTTGTTCTTATTTTTATTATTTGTGCCTGTCTGCATATTTGTCTATAATAGAGAGTCGTTCCTACTAAAATACCAGGGGGTAATGAAAGAGTCACAGAACTCAGAAGAAAGAGTAGCGTGATTTTTATAAAAACAAATGTGTCAAGATTCTTGGTGAAAATGTCTTCTTTGTATTTAAATAGAATTTGAGCAGTACACAGTGCAAGTAATATACAGAATGTTACAGTGAACCCTATTATTCCGAATTTGAATTTTTGTCTTTTAATTTTTTGCTCTGTTGTCATATTAACTATTGCTGGCATTGTTCAGGGGTTTTGTAACGTTCGGTACTTGAACCTTCCCGCTGTTTCAATCCGTTCATAAAATTAATTAATTTCCCATTCGTTTCAAGTTTTTTCCTGCAACCCGCTTGATGCAAAACCCTTGCAGTGCCTTGCATGAGCAATGCGTACACCTTTTTCGAAGCTCTATTCGGATTTCAAAAATACATGGTTATTTTATAAAATCAAAGTAACAGGAGTGTGATTTTCCCAGAGTATTCGTAGAAAATAAACCTGCAAGAGGCAGGGTTGAATCTGGCGAAGCGGAAAGTTTTTAGACTACCGTTTTATGTGTTAGTGTTTGGTGCTACTTTTCGTTTGAAGATGCGACTTGTCAGGTTTGTAGTCATTTTTTTGAGATTTGTTTGTCATTAAACCAATCATCATCAGTACTGCCATCATAATTATTACCTGAATAATGAGTGATTTATTTACTATTGAGATAGTATGTGTCGCGTCAATGGAAAGAAAAAGTAAAATAGTTATTAGCCCTCTTGGGGCGATAAACAATAATGCCTGTAAAGGAAGTTTGGAAAGTTTGAGTTGAATTATACGAAATATTAAAATAAAAAACACAATTGATAAAGCCCATATAAAAGTGTCTGGGTTCAATACTTCACTCGTTTCAATTAAGTAGCCGAATAACAGAAAGAATAATGATCTTACTAAAAAAGATCCTTCAATAGTCAAGTCTTTGAATTTGTTTACCTCTTTTTCTAATTTATCTGGTTTTAATTTCTCAACCCATTTAAAGCGTTTCAACTCGTCAAGGTTGCCCACTGATAGGCCAAAGAGCAAAATGAAAATCAGTCCCGGCAGATGATAGATTTTTGAAATTGCGTATATCAGGATTACAAGCAGAATGATTGGAATAAATTTGATGTTATGCTCAATTTTGTTTAGCAAAAATGAAAGTCCAAGGGTTGCGATGAATGATATAACTGCGATGATAAAAATCTGAAAAACAAAGTGTCCGAACGAATATAAATCAATTGTTTCATTGAGGGCAAGAAAGTTGAAAATGAGAACTCCTAAAATGTCGGACAAGCTGCTTTCATAAATAACAAACTCTTTGTTGTTTTTTGAGAGATTTCTGACACTTGGGATGGCAATAGCACTGCTGATTACACATAATGGAATTGCATTTATTAAACTGGCTTTAAGTCCGCCGTTCTCGAAATGTTTAAATGCAAATGCAAGAAGAAAAGCTAAGGCAAGCATTGGGATTAAAGCACCGAAAAAAGATTTTCTGATTAGTCCGAACTTGGATTTGTTGAGTTCAAGTTCTAACGAACCTTCGAGAACAATGAGAATTAATCCTATTGTTCCTAAAACTGGAAGAACGGGCGAAAAGTCGGGCAGGTGAATACCAAACCATACTGACAATTGTCTGAATGACCAACCTAATAGCAACAAAAGAATTACAGACGGAACTTTCGTCTTGGAAGAAGTAAGGTCAAACACATACGCAATGAGCAGAAGAAAGCAAAATGTTATGATTATTGTAACTGTCATTGCTTGTATAAGTCTGTTTGTTTTATGTCAGTTAAATTCACGTTTGCATTGTCGTCATAGCATACCCGCTAACGTTTTGCAGCTACCAGAAGGTGGCGGTTTCAAAACCCTTTATAGTCAACCATGCCCTATCTCTGATAAGAATACATAGCTTGATTTAACCACCGAACCACCTCTTGTGGAAAGGCGCTATGGTGCGCCCTGCATGAGCAGCCCATACAACTGTTCCGGTATGCTCTTTCAAATTTCAAAAATACAAATTTATTTTATAGGATATAAGAAACAAAGGTGTTGTTGTTCTTATGCCGGTTAAAACAAAAAGGCTGTTCCAACCTTCGTCAGAACAGCCTTTTCTGTCAAAATGAAAAATTATTTTTGCTTTTCAAAAGTATATTTATAACTCCACACATCGGTGTCGCCATTGTCATTAGAATTGCCTTCATCAATTATGACAAGTTCTTTGGTGGCAAGCCTGTCGATGCGGCATAAACCGCCAGAAAACAAATGATCGCCTCCATCAAGCATTACATAACTTTTGTTTTTGTCAGAATCCAGCCATTCCCAATAGCCTGTAGCTGTTTGTACATCGGTATTTCCACCAACAGTGTATGTTTCGGCCCATGACATTTTTCCCCATTTTTCGATAGTCATGGTATACGTTCCCGTAGCAGTTACGCTATTACCGCCCTGTGTAAATGTAAGAATTGATCCGTCATATTTGGCAGTGGTTACCACTGTATTGCCTCCGGCAACCTGGGTTCTTGTTCCTTCAATGCCCGTCAATTTCCATTCGGCAGTGATTCTGGCATTTCTTGATGCCAAAGACAGGGCGGGATCATTTTCTCCTTTTTTGCAGGATTGAAATGCTGGAAATGCAATGATTGCAACTAATAATACTAAAAGTAATCTTTTCATAATTTTTAAAATTTAGGTTAATAATTTTTATTTGAGGGCAAATATACTTACATAAAGTTATCCAAGCAAATTTTATTTGATTTTTTATGTTAAATGACGTTTATTAACAATAATTTTTTTTAAAATTAAAAATGTTACCCTTTTTCGGATTTAATTCTCATCTTATAGAAGCTGCGATACACAAAGTACAGCGCAATCACAAAAAATATACCGCCAATAATTGGGGCTATCTCCCGAAAGTTTTCCGAAATGGCTATCTCCATAGCCAGAAGTCCAAAAAGCGTAGTGAATTTTATAATAGGGTTCAGGGCCACCGATGAGGTGTCTTTAAACGGATCACCTACGGTATCGCCTATCACCGTGGCATCGTGCAGCAGGGAGCCTTTTTCTTTCAGGTCCACTTCCACCACTTTTTTAGCGTTATCCCACGCGCCGCCGGCATTAGCCATAAAAATGGCCTGGAACAAACCGAATACCGCTATGGAAATCAGGTAGCACACAAAGAAAGATACAGGTGCAGCCAGATCAATTTTTTGAACCATGTCGGAAGTGCTGTTCATATCGCCGGGAGCTGAAAAGAAAGCGAAGGCAAGGGCGAAAGCAAATATCCCGATAAAAATGTTAAACATGCCGTTTTGAGCATAGCGGGTACATATTTTTACTACTTCTTTCGACTGGTCAACAGAAGCAATTTTGGGGGCATTGGGGTCGAGATTGATATGTTTTTTGATGTATTCAACCGCACGGTATGCTCCCGTGGTAACAGCCTGCATCGAAGCTCCGGTAAACCAGTATATCACAGCGCCTCCGGCAATAAATCCCAGGATGGAAAACGGGTTCAGAATATTTAAAATCTGCTCGGGGGCTATACCCACCACATTTTTGATGACGAGGATAAGCGAAAAGATCATGGTGGTGGCTCCCACCACGGCGGTTCCTATCAATACGGGCTTAGCAGTGGCTTTAAAGGTATTGCCTGCGCCATCATTGGCTTCGAGATAATATTTGGCTTTTTCAAAGTCGGGCTTAAATCCGAAATTCTTTTCAATATCCTGATCGATATCTTTTTGCTCTTCAATCAGCGAAAGTTCGTAGATCGACTGGGCATTATCAGTAACAGGGCCATAGCTGTCAACAGCAATGGTAACAGGCCCCATACCCAGCATGCCGAAGGCTACCAGCCCGAAAGCAAAAATCGACGGATAGATCATCAGTTCAACCAATCCGAAAGTGCTGGCATAATAAGCGCCGAACATCAGGCCAAAAAACACCATGCCTTTCCAGAAAGCACTGAAATTTCCGGCTACCAGCCCCGATAAAATGGTAAGCGAAGCGCCGCCTTCGCGCGAAGCCTGCACTATTTCGTTGACATGTTTTGATTTCGGGCTGGTGAAGATTTTCGTGAATTCGGGTATCAGCGCGGCACCCAGGGTTCCGAAACTGATGATGGTGGATAATATCAGCCAGAGGTTTCCATTGGTAGCGCCAATAGCGCTGTTGGGGCCTATCATAAAATAACTGGCAATGAAAGTGGCAGAAATCGACATGATGGAGGTTATCCAAACAAGGTTGGTAAGAGGTTTTTCAAAATCTATGTCATCGCTTTTGCCATATAATGACTGGCTGATAGCCCGATTGACAAAAAATGATAAAATGGAGGTAATCACCATGAGGATACGCATGACGAATATCCAGGTCAGCAGTTCCATCTGAAAATCTACATTGGTAACGGCCAGCACAATAAATGATATCAGGGCCACCCCGGTTACTCCATAGGTTTCAAAACCGTCAGCTGTAGGGCCTACGCTGTCGCCGGCGTTATCGCCTGTACAATCGGCTATTACACCCGGATTGCGTGGATCATCTTCACCAATTTTAAACACTACCTTCATCAGGTCAGAGCCAATGTCGGCAATCTTGGTGAAGATACCGCCGGCAATACGCAACGCTGAAGCGCCAAGAGATTCGCCAATGGCAAAGCCGATGAAACTGGCACCGGCAAGTTCTCTGGGGACAAAAAGCAGGATGATGAGCATCATGATCAACTCTACACAAACCAGCATAACACCAATGCTCATGCCGGCATTCAGCGGGATGTTCAGCAGTTTTATCGGCTTGCGTTCCAGCGAGGCAAAAGCCATACGGCTATTGGCCAGTGTATTCATGCGTATGCCAAACCAGGCAACGCCGTAGGATCCCATGATGCCTACCACAGTCCAGGAAATGATCAGCAAAACACCTCCCGGGTTGGTATGCTGAAGAAAACCAAAATAAAATCCGATGCACAAGGCTATAAAAACAAACAGCAGGATTAAAAATTTTCCCTGCTGTATCAGATATGTTTTACATGTTTCAAAAATAACTTTCGAAACATCAAGCATGGATTGATGCGCTTTCAGTTTTTTGACCTTGACAAACTGATATAAGCCGAATAACAAACCCAAAAAACAAATTAAAAATCCAAACAGTAAAATGTTATTCTGGCTGGCCGACAATTCGGGAATTTTTAAATCAGCCTCGCTTCCGAAAGTTAATCCGGGCAACATGACCAGCAACATAGCAGTGATTGTTTGTAATGCTCTTTTTATCATAATTTTTTATTTAAAATTAGGCACAAATATAATAATTTCACAATTCAGGGTGCAGTTTTTTTTTGACCTTATTTGTTTCAAAACAATTTTGCACATTATTCAGAATGGTTATCTTTGCATCATATAATTTGCCCACTTTATACATCAATTAATGGAGAAAATCAGGCTTGATGTTGTCGGAATAACCAAAAGTCAAACACAGTCAGGTGCTTTTGCGGTAATCCTCGAAGATACTATCGGGAAAAGACGGTTGCCTATTCTTATTGGTTATAGTGAAGCCCAGTCTATTGCCATAGCGCTCGAAAATATTAAACCGCCCCGTCCCCTGACACACGACCTTTTTAAATCGTTTTGCGATTCCTTCAACGTAAAAATTATTGAAGTAATTATTTCGAAATTGTCCGAAGGCGTTTTTTATTCAAAACTCATCTGTCACGACGGCATAAGGCAAGTGGAGATCGACTCCCGTACATCCGATGCTATTGCGCTGGCTCTGCGTTTCGATTGCAGGATTTTTGCCTACAAGTCGGTGATGGAAGCCGCCCACAACATCGAAGGCGATGAAGATGAAAAAGAACGGGAAGAAAAAGATACGCCGCGTACTGACAACAAATCCGACGAAGAGTTGCCGGATGAAGACCGCGCTACGGAATTTGAAAAATATTCTTTAAATGAATTAAATGAAATGATGAAAGAAGCTATTGCCAACGAAGACTATGAGCGAGCTTCGAGAATACGCGATGAAATTAATAAACGTAAATAATCTTTTACAATTTTCTAACTAAAACCATATACATATGTATTTGAAACAGCGCTTAATTGCTATGAACTTCTTACAGTTTTTTATTTGGGGTTCGTGGCTGATCTCTATCGGACGATTTTGGTTTGATTACAAAGAATGGTCCAGCTCCGAATTCGGAATTATTTTCTCCACTATGGGCATTGCATCGCTTTTTATGCCGGCCATAGCAGGTATTATCGCCGACAGATGGGTCAATGCAGAACGGCTCTATGGCATCTTCCATCTTTGCGGAGCCATTGTGCTTTTTATTTTGCCTAACATAACCAGCCCTACATCCTTTTTCTGGATCATGCTGCTTAATATGATTTTTTATATGCCTACCATTGCATTGGCAATCACGGTTTGCTATTCTTCTATGAAAAACGCGGGCCTCGATATCATTAAAGATTATCCGCCAATCCGTGTTTTCGGAACTATAGGGTTTATCGTGGCCTTATGGATTATCAATATACTACACTGGGGCGCTACTCCCAACCAGTTTTATCTGGCTTCTGCAGCATCTTTGTTGTTAGGTATCTATGCTTTTACTA
>DAOOWO010000113.1:0-3901 GCA_035371225.1 Bacteroidales bacterium
AGATGTTTTTATGATAGATGCTTTCCCTAGCATCGACACTAATACCTGCGATGGGCACATAACGCTAACAGCCAACACGCTTAGCGGAGCTAACTTTTTCCATTGGTCATCCAACAACAACTTTACCGACTGGCTTAACAGTCCGTCGTCCAATCCCAGTATGTCAACAATAATAAACAGCCCCGGATATTTTTATGTAGAGGTAAGCAATGGCTATTGTTCTATTGTTGACAGCGTTTATGTTGATTTTGTGGTAGTACTCGATTCGCTGGAATTCTTCCCTGTGTCTTGCTATGATTCCTGCGATGGATGGGCCGCCGTTTCCGTTCAGAGCGGGCACCAGCCTTATACTTTTTTATGGAACACCGGCAGTACCAACGACACTATTTTCGGCTTGTGTGCCGGCACATACACGGTAACGGTTACCGATGCCTCGTTGTGTATCTCCGTTTCTTCTGTAGTTATTTCTGAACCTTTACCTCTCACAGCAAGTGCACAGATCAATAACCTCCCTTGCGACGAAGCCTGTGTGGGTGCTATCCTCGTGTCGGCCTCAGGTGGCACACCGCCATACTCCTATGCCTGGAGTAATGGACAATCCGTAAACCCCCTGACAGCGCTTTGTGCCGGTACCTTTGACCTTACGGTTACGGATTCGAGGTACTGTCCTTTTCAGAATTCTTACCCGATTATTGTGGACTCCATTTTTGCTGAAATTAGTGTATTCTCCGATAAAGACACTCTTTACCAGGGCCAATCCACTGGTTTTCACGCCACAAACATCTCAAACTGCACTTATTCATGGTATCCTTCCACAGGTCTGGACGATCCTTTTTCGCCAAATCCAACGGCCAGTCCCAGCGTAACAACAACCTATTACCTCACAGTAGCTGATAATAACGGTTGTGTTTATACCGATTCGCTACGTATTGTTGTGCTGGAAGTCTTTTGTGCCGATCCTTATATTTACGTTCCCAATGCTTTTACGCCCAACGGAGACGGAAAAAATGACGTACTTTTTGTCCGCAGCAAGATGCTTTCGGAATTCAACTTCTTGGTTTACGACCGCTGGGGCGAAAAAGTTTTTGAAACACAAGACATAGACAAGGGATGGGATGGAAAATTTAAAGGAAAAGCATGTGATCCGGGTGTTTTTGTGTACTATCTTGATGCTACCTGCCATAACAAACTGCAGTATGTAAAAAAAGCCAATGTGACGCTTATAAGGTAAAGGGAATGAATCGTTTTGTTCATTCGCCTTATAATCAATGTCTTATTTAAAACAAAGACTCTGCGAAAAATCGTTGAAATCAATAATAATTATCCTTTGTGAAACAGATCTGCTTAGAAGCAGCCAGCCACAATAATAAAATAACTTGAACTTTAATTCAAAATTTTGGGTCATCATGAATTAATCCAGCGGTGCAAAATTCCGATAAGACTATGTGGCAGAACTAAGCATTAAGTTAATAAATAAACAACATCAAAGGCATTTTAGTTTCTTCACCGAGTCAATTACTGTACCATCGACCCATTTTATCACGGCAACGATCTCATCGTCGAATTGAACTTTTTCGGGAACTCCGCAAATAGCTTCGGCTTCCGCCTTCAACTGTTGTATCGTCTTTATCGGCAGCGAAGAGTATTTGATCTTTTCGATCAGGTCGGTACGTAAAGGATTGATGGCAATGCCTCGCTCAGTAACAATGACGTCAATCAGCTCACCCGGCCCGCAAATAGTGGTTACCTCATCAATGATAACGGGTATCCTGTCGCGGAACAAAGGCACAGGCAGTATGGTACATTTTGAGAACAGGCAGTTTTGCCAACCTCCTATACCGTGCAGCAGGGTGCCGTCGGAATGTGTTACCACATTGGCGTTGAAGTTAACATCCACTTCGGTAGCTCCCAGTATCACTACGTCAACCATGGAGGCGAAGTTGCCTTTACCATGATAGTTATAGCTGGTGAAAGGGCTGGTGTTGATATGCCCAGGATTTTCGCGCATAGAACGCACTCCATCCAGGTCTAAGGTCTGTCCATCAAGAATATAATCCACTAATCCTTCTTCGAGCATTTGTACCAGATATTTATTGCTGCCCCCCCGGGCAAAACGGGCTTTCATGCCGCGCTGGCGCAATATATCAGCAAAATAAATTCCAATGGACAGCGCTGTCCCTCCCGCACCAGCCTGAAAAGAAAAGCCATCGCGAATTATGCCTGCTTCGTCGCAAAACTGAGCTGTCCATTCGGCCAACAAAAGGCGGTCGGGGCTTTTAGTGATCTCAGTGGTTCCTGACACAATCTTTTCAGGAAAGCCTATCTGATCAAGCACCACCACATAATCTACATAATTGCCATGTATCTGCCAGGGAATGCAGGGAAAAGGCACCAGGTTGTCAGTAACCACGATAACCTTGTCGGCATATTGCGAATCGGCCAGGGCAAAACCCAGCAAACCACAGGCAGCAGGCCCCCTGTCGCCGGTAGCATTGCCGAAAGCATCAGCCGTTGGAGCAGCAATAACAGCAATGTCAATATGCACATCGCCATCCTGTATGGCCTGATACCTGCCACCATGCGAACGAAGTACGCCCAGCCCTCTCATTTTACCTTCGGAAGTAAAACGCCCAAGCGGGCCATTCATGCTACCTTCAATATGATGAATAGTCCCGTCCTCAAGAAATTTTATCATCGGTGAGTGACACTCAAAAGAGGCCGACGGAAACCACATCAGATCTTTCACCCCCATCTCTGCTGCAATTTCAAAAATCTGTTGAGCCACCAGATCGCCGTTGCGGAAATGATGGTGGGTAGAGATGGTCATCCCGTCCTTGATACCGCACTTTATAAGTGCCTCCTTCAATGAAGGCAACGTCTTGTTACCATCGGCAGGATAATTGACGCAGGAAACTATGGGTGGAGCATGTTTTACCCCGGAAGGAATATATTTTCCCACTCCCATAAAAGGAACGGAAGGTTTCCCGTTAATAATTGTAGGGACAACACGTCCCAGAACATTTAAAACGAGTTTGTCGTATTTATTCATTTTGCTCTTCCCTCCCGTTTATAATAAAGACTGATGCCACAAGCCGATATTCACAGACAAAGAGATACGTATGTTATAGATTTTGCAAACTTAATTAGTTGTTTTTGCGCAACAACTAATTAATTACTCAAAAATAATAATTATTTGGTAATAAACAAATATTTTAACAGTTGTGAAAAGTTTTCCAACTTCCCACACCCTTTCTTTCTGTGCGAATAACCCTTTATTCTCACAAAAAAATCACAATCTGTAACAGGTTACTTTACCCTTCTTACCGAATCGATTACTGTACCATCAACCCATTTAATTACCGCCACAATCTCGTCTTCATATTCGACTTTTTCGGGAACACCGCATATTGCATCGGCTTCAGCCTTAAGTTCCTGGATAGTTTTGATGGGTAGTGAAGAGTTTTTCATTTTTTCAATCAGGTCGGTACGCTTGGGATTGATAGCAATGCCACGTTCGGTAACAATCACATCAATCATCTCGCCGGGGCCGCACACGGTCGTTACCTGGTCAACCAGCACCGGAATACGATCGCGGAAAAGAGGAATCGGAATAATGACGGTTTTTGCATGCAGGCAGTTTTGCCAGCCGCCAATACCATGGAGAAGGAGTCCATCGGAATGTGTCACCACGTTTCCGTTAAAATTTAAATCAATTTCGGTAGCCCCCAATATCATGATATCCGTCATGGAAGTATAATTGCCCTTGCTGTGGTAATTGTATGCCTGGAAAACAGACAAATCTATATGATTGTCGTTTTCTCTTGCCGACCGTACAGCTTCGAGATCGAAAGCTTGTGCATCGAGGATATAATCGAGCGTTCCGCCTTCCAGCATCTGCACC
>DAOOWO010000113.1:3911-7530 GCA_035371225.1 Bacteroidales bacterium
ATATATTTGGTACTGCCACCGAATGCAAAACGTGCTTTTTCTCCGCGGGATTTAAGAATCTGATCCATGTAAACACCCACTGCCAGGGAGGTTCCGCCGGCACCCGACTGCAAGCCGCAGCCATCGCGCAGCAGGCCAGCTTCATCGCAGAACTGGGCTGTCCATTCGGCCAACAGAAGACGGTCGGGACTTTTTGTCACTTCGGTAGTACCGGAAACAATTTTTTCAGGAATGCCTATCTGGTCAACCACTACCACGTAGTCCACGTAATTTCCCTGCACCTGCATAGGCATACAGGGGAAAGGAATGAGGTTGTCGGTAACCACTATCACCTTATCGGCATACATATAATCGGCAAGGGAATAACCCAGAATACCACAAGCAGACTTACCGCTGAGGGCATTTGCATTGCCAAACGGATCGGCTACCGGAGCTGCTATCACCGCGATATCAATATGCACCTCGCCATCCTGGATAGCCTGTACCCTACCCCCGTGCGAACGAAGCACAGCACAACCTTTCATACCACCTTTACTGGTGAATTTCCCGAGAGGGCCGTTCATTGACCCTTCGATACGGTTTATAGTGCCGTCTTCGAGATATTTAATCAGGGGATCATTGCATGGAAAAGAAGCCGAAGGAAACCACACCAAATCCCTCACTCCCATATCGTGCGCTATGTCGAAAATAGTATTACTTACAAGGTCTCCGTCGCGTAAATGATGGTGTGTACTGATAGTCATGCCATCTTTCAGCCCGCATTTTTTCAGAGCTTCGGCCAGCGAATTCACGGTTTTGTTCCCGTCATCGGGATAATCAAGGCAAGTAGGAATAGGTGGTGAATATTTTACTCCGGTTGGCCTGTGTTTTCCCACTCCCATGAAAGGCACAGCAGGTTTTCCGTTAATAATAGTCGGGACAACACGTCCGAGAGCATTTGTTACAAGTTTATCATATTTTTTCATTGTTTTCTTCCCTCCAGTTTTTCGATAGTTTTCCAGTTGATATAGCAAGGTCGATAGTTTTTTGAGCGCGTTTCACCACAGGGGCGTCTATCATTTTGGTGCCTAATGATACTACACCTAAACCTTTTTCCTTTGCATCTATAAAAGCGTTCACAATTTTTTTGGCTTTTTCTATTTCGGCAGTATCCGGAGCAAAACTTTCGTGTATCACCTTTATCTGACGAGGGTGTATGCAACCCATGCCATCAAAACCAAGGGCTTTTGATTTAAAGACATTTTGCTTGAGTCCTTCCATATCTGCCACATCCGAGAATACCGAGTCAATAGCCTGTATACCGGCAGCCTTGCATGCATTAACCACCATGTTGCGTGCAAAAAAAGATTCGGTGGCTTCGGCGGTGCGTCTTACACCCAGATCCGCAGTATAATCTTCAAGGCCAATAGCCATAGCCACAACATTATCGGCTGCTGTAGCAATTTCGAAGGCTTTTAGCACTCCGCGTGCACTTTCTATAATAGGCATCAGCCAGATATCGGATTTGATATTTTGCCTGGATTTTATTTCTGAAATCTTCTGGTTTACCAGTGCAATCTGTTCTGCACTTTCGCATTTGGGCACCAGGAGAAGATTGACATTATGAGGCACCACAAAATCAAGGTCATCGAGTCCTCGCGGCACCTGGTTAATGCGAACCATGCGTTCAGCTCCATAAAAGTCAAGATTTCTCAATGCATTTCGCACCATGAAACTGGCTTCAAACTTTTTGTCAGGAGCCACAGCATCTTCCAAATCAAGGATGATACCATCGGGTTTATGAATTCCGGCATTAATCATGAGGCTGGGGGTGTTGCCCGGCAGGTAGAGACGCGATATCCGGTTTCTGTCTTTGGCTGTGGAATAATTATTTTGTTCAAGAGAAGGCAGCAAATAATCCTTTTCTATAGGTTTCAACTTTTTGATAGCGGCTTCCATACGGGCTGCAATAACAAAAGAAAGCGCTCCGGAATCCTCCACTAACACTTTAGCATGTTTTATCTCAAAAAAACAAAGGACATCTTCTATCACTTTGCAAATTGATTTTTCAAACAGAGCCTTAACTTTACTGGTTAACTCTATTGAGATTCCGCCTGAATCAGTTAGTTCCAGGGAAATCTGGCAGTCGGACCTGATTCCTTTGCCCTTGCTGCCTACAATCACAGTTTTGTTTTGTTCCATGTTTTAGTTTTTTTATAAGTAATGCAAAAATAGTCAATCATTTATTAATAAATGGATCAGAAAAATAAAAAAATAAAATACTTTTATGGTATGCTTTTTGAATTGTGTTCAAAAAATTTGATATGAAAATCGCCAGACAGATTATTTCGGGAATAGTTACGCTAAGTATACTTTTTGCCTTCAGTTTTAACAACGTTTCAGCACAGTCGAGCGAAGCCGAAATCGCGAGAGAGCCCTACCGTTCGGATGCTATTATCAGTATGATACTATATTATATGCCTGCCGGATGGACTTTCCGTGAAGCCGATGGTCATTTTATCATTCAAAGAAATGATTCCATATGGGAACTCGAAGAAAACACCATGAGCACTATCAATGAAAAGAAAGAAGATAAGAACCGGCGTATTCAGGCTAATGGTAAAAAAACCGTTGCCCAAATTGTCATCAAGTATGAAAAAAAATGGGATTTTATAAAAATTCAGGAAGCTTCCTTTAAAAACCTTTCCATAACCAACGAAATAAATGCTTTATCGAGCAAATATAAGATTGCACATTTAAAGGATGCCAGGCAAAGTACCAAAGAAAAAATTGTGTACACGCCGGTTACGCGTGAAGATGTAAAGCTTATAGAAACATATTACGCTGAAAAGAAACGGCTGGAAGCCCAGATGATACATACCCCGGATTACAGTACTCAGCAATACAGCCTGTTCATAATATCAAAAAGCGGATGCATAGATGAAGCCCATGCGGTGTTTCCCGATAAGGCTTCGTTGGAATGTTATTCCATACTGGCCTTGCTGCGGGAAGTTTGCGGAAAATGATAACAGGACAAAAACAAAAAAAGGGCTGAATATTCAGCCCTTTTTTTATAATTATTCTTTTAGGATCAACCTTTTCCCTGTCCAGCCTTCACTTTTTCTTTGGGAATTGACTGGTTTGGTTTGGTAGGAGTAGTTGGTTTGGTACCGGTTTTTCCACCTTTTTTAGTAGCATTGGCAACAGAATCATCATAAGCCTGCTGTTTTGCGGCGGCAATAGAATCATCAATAGCTTGCTGAGCAGCAGCGATAGAATCATCAATAGCTTTTTGTACAGCGGCAATAGAATCTTGTTTTTTCTTTTCAGCAGCTGCTTTTTCTTCAGCGCTTGGTCCGCAGGCAATGAGTGTTGCCAGGCCGGCGATCACTAACAAACTGAATAATTTTTTCATTTTCTTTTTGGTTTTGGTTATTAATTCGCATGCAAAATTAATACAAAAAAATGGCAATATGTAAAAATATAATTTTTTTTTACTTTTTTTCAACAAAAACTCCATATAATAAAATAAAAGAGGCGGAAAAATTCCGCCTCTTTTATTTAAATGCAAATGCTGTTTACTACTTTTTAGCAGGTTTAGCAGGAGTTGCAGCAGCAATTGAATCATCTATAACTTTCT
>DAOOWO010000114.1:0-7441 GCA_035371225.1 Bacteroidales bacterium
TACATGAAAAAATTTCTTGTGTTTTTTTTGGGACTATCCGCCATATCTTGTTTTGCACAGCTAAACACCCATGAACTACTCAACACAAAAATCACCACTACCAAAACCAAAGACGGTGTTTTTTTGCAGCGCGACCTGACAAAGTATATCGGCTTAGTTGCAAGCCAGACTAACAAAAATGTGCATGCCGGTAATGAAGATCAACAATGGGCAACTTACTTTAACCGGCCTCACCCCAATGTAGCCACGCTGGAAAAGTACTTTAAAAACGCTGCCAAAGAATTTGGTGTACCTGCCGAGCTGCTTATGGCTATTGGCCAGGTAGAAAACAACTGGACACAGGTAGGGCCATCCATTGATCAGGGATGGGGCATCATGCACCTGGTGGACAACAGCTATTGTTCCACACTGCGCGAAGCCGCAGCTTTGTTGAAACTCGATCCGCAACAATTAAAAGACAACGCCCGGCAGAACATCCGCGGGGCTGCAGCTCTCATCAAAAAATATGGCGGAAACAAAAAACACAAAAAAACCGAAGACTGGTTTGAGGCCGCAAAAAAATTCAGCGGGCTTATCAACGAAGACCTTAGAGAACAGCAGGCCTTACGTTATTATGAAGTATTGAAAAATGGTGCCGAAGCTCCCACCGTATGGGACGAAACCATTACTATTGCACCCCATCCTCAAATTAATGTTGACTCAAAGATTACAAAAAAAACCACTCCGGCCAAATCATCCGATTACAGCCCGGCCGTTTCAAGTTTTATTTCGTGCAATTATACTTCAGGACGCGGCGGGGTGGACATTGACACCTGGGTACATCACTATGTGGGTGTGGGCACCTATGCAGGGGCCATCTCATGGTTTCACAATTGCGATGCCGAAGCCAGTGCTCATTTTGTTATACGTTCGTCCGACGGGCAGATCACCCAATGTGTTGCCGTAGCCGACAAGGCGTGGCATTGCGGCGCCAGCGGCTACCCGCTGAACAACAGCCGCTCGATAGGCGTTGAACACGAAGCCACGGCATCCAATCCCAGTCTGTGGAACAGTACGCCCATGCTGCAGGCCTCGGCCACCATGGTATGCTATTTTGCCGACCTTTACGATATACCGGCATCGTTTCACAACTCCCCCGGCATCTGCGGGCACCAGGAAATGCCCGGCACCAACACCTCCTGCCCCGGCGCTATGCCATGGACCACCTGGATAAACTATTTCAATGCCTGCAGCGGCACCGCGCCAACCGGCCCGACAAGCCTTGCATGCACTCAATCGGCCTGCCCCGATGATAATGTTACCTTTTCATGGACAAATTCAGGGACCGGCTGGCATATCGATGTATCCACCAGCAGCAGCTTTTCAACCTATTACTGGAAATTTGTTTCGGGACTGACTTCATTCACGGGGCCTACAGGCTTTGTTGATCATGCCGATGGCGTCACGCCCCTTGTTTTTCAGGAAGGAACCACCTATTACTGGAGAATCACTGCCGGGAGCAACATCGTCAGCGGCCCGACTTTCACCATACATACCTGCACAACTCTCCCAACAAATCCAACAGTAACCGTAGCCCAATGCCCGGCCAACTCGGTGAATTTCTCCTGGGCCAATTCCGGTACAGGATGGCATATTGATGTTTCGACCAGCTCGAGTTTTACTACTTACTGGTGGAAATATGTTTCGGGACTAACCTCTTACACCGGCCCGGCAGGCTTTGTGGATCATGGCGACGGCGTAACACCCTGGACCATACAGGACGGCGTAACCTATTATTGGCGGATCACTGCCGGATCAAACTATACTAACGGGGCATCCTTTGTAAAGCCCGCCTGCGATGTTACCGAACCAACCACCGTTATTGCGGCGGTGCCAAACTGGCAATCCAGAGATTTTGCCACGTCCTTTACCGATACAGATAATTCCGGCGGTAGCGGCGTAAGCAAAAAATATTACCAGGTAATGGACTATAACGGCACCGAATGGCGCGCCAACGGAATGAACGGATATTTCAACGACAATTTTAACAGCACGGTAAATGCCGAATGGCAAACCACCGCCGGTGCAGGCAACTGGATAATAACCAGCGGCCAACTGGAACAAACCGACGAATCGATATACAATACCATACTTTCGGCAGCAGTAGCCCAGACAGCAACCAATGAATACATGTACCAGTGGACGGGTAAAATAACCGGCACAGGCACAAACAGGCGCGCCGGACTACACTTTTTTGCCAGCGAAGCCACTTCTTCAAACCGCGGAGATTCCTACCTGGTATGGTTTGATGTCGACCTTGGCAACTGCAAAATCTATAAATCTCTTTCAAACACGTTGTCGTTGATAAATACCTATCCATACACTATCGACGCAGGAACAGCCTATGACTATAAAGTTACCTACAGTCCGTCGTCAGGGCAGATCAAAATATGGATAAATACCACACTGCTTGCCTCCTGGACCGACCCCTCGCCCATCACCTCGGGCAACTATATCTCGCTGCGAACCGGGGATTGCGACGGGTTTTTTGATAATGTAAAAGTGCGCAAAGGCCGCGGCAGCAGCGCCACTATCACTGTAGGGCCATACAATAACAAAGATGTGCGCTACCAAAGTCCCGATTCCACCATGGAAGCATGCAGGATAAACACCATAATAAACGATGTACACGGCAACTGGTCACCACAGGCTGCCCAAAATGTAAAAATCGACTGGACAGGGCCTGTAACAAGCGTAAGCACGCCAGCCACATGGCAAACGGGAGATTTTACCGCATCGTTTATTGATACCGACACCTTGTCCGGTGTTCAGGAACGATTCTACAATGTCAGCTATTTTAATGGCACAGAATGGAGCGCCAACGGGGCTAACGGCTTTTGCCGCGATGATTTTGACAGCACCATCAACCCAATCTGGCAAAGCCCGACCGGCGGCGGCACCTGGGAAATCATCAGCAACAAACTCAACCAGACCGACGAGGCAAATACGAACAGCAATCTGTACGCCCCGTTAACTCAAACGTCCGGGGACACATATCTGTACCACTGGACAGGAACCGCTACCGGCAGCAATGCTACCTTAAAACGTTTCGGCCTGCACTTTTTTGTTGATGATCCCACGCAGACAAACCGCGGCAATTCTTACCTGACATTTTTCCGTTTCGACCAAAACGAGATTGAAATTCAGAAAGGAACAAACAACGTGCTGGCTTTTGTCGATACTGTTACCTATGACCTTACGCCGGGAATCACCTATGACTTTAAGGTGGTGTACACTCCCGCTTCAGGATTGATCAATGTTTACCTGAATGATATCCTCATGCTGAATTGGACAGATCCTTCGCCAATCACGAGCGGTTCATATATTTCATTACGCAGCGCCGACTGCAACGCAGCGTATGACAACCTCAGGGTTTACCGGTCGCGCAGTTCGTCGCAGCTAATTACTGCCGGGGCAGGAGCCAACAAGGATGTGATGTTTGAAAATGCTGATACCGCACAACCCGCATGCATGATCTACACAATGGCCATTGATAAAGTTAAAAATATTTCTTCACCTGCTGTTATCAACACAAATATCGATTGGACGGCGCCTCTGTGTGTTACGGTAAATGACGGCACCGGCAGCGATAGCAGTGAAACCACCTCTTTTACAACCCTCTCTGCAAACTGGACTGCCGCTGCCGACACCAATTCGGGCATTACCAGGTATTGGTACGCTATAGGTACCACGCCGGGAGCAACAGATATTACCGGATGGACCGACAATGCCCTCGATACCGTCATTACCGTTACGGGCCTGTCGCTGATTGCAAATCAGACTTATTATTTCAGCGTTAAGACCGAAAACGGGGCCGGCCTGGAGTCTGTCTGTAATTCGAACGGAGTGCAGGTTATTGACGCTTCTGATATCGAAGAAAGCCAGCACGATCCGCTTGTTTCGGTATTTCCCAATCCTTTCGGCGACAACACCACCCTGTCGTTTGAATTAACGGGCAGCCAGCATATAAAGATTTCTCTTGTTGACCTTCTTGGCCGAAGCATACTCCTGACTGACCAACTGTTTGCGGCCGGGAAACACAGCATAGATATCCACGCCGGAGGCATTAATATTGCGAAAGGCCTGTACTACCTGAAATTTGAAAACAACGAACATTCGTGGGTTGAGAAGGTGGTGCACTATTAGGGAGATTACTTTCGTTTTAAGTGTATCATTTTTGTCCGTGTAGATGCACAGGCAAGCTCTTTACAATTTCAAAATATTTGGGGGTTGGTGGGAGAATTGGCTTGTGGGGAGCTTTGGCAATGTGTTTACGACTGCGGATTGGCTATTAAAAGTCTGTTTCCAATTCATGCCCGTTTTCTTTTAGCCATTGTTTTGCCTTATCGTAGTTGGGTAATTGTGCCGAAACCCGATTCCAAAATTCTTGCGTATGATTCGATTCCAATAAATGTGTCAATTCATGAACAATTATATATTCTATCACGGTAATTGGAGCTTTAATTAATCTCCAGTTGAAATGAATATTGTCTTTAGGCGTACAAGAACCCCATCGATATTTTATGTCCAGAATATTGATGTTATTGTATTTTACACCTATCTGATTTGCAATAGCTTTTGCTTTTGGTGTAATGATTTCATTTGCTGATTTTATATACCATGCTTTAAAAAGTTTGTTGGCTTGTTTTTGATTCTCTTTGCTTATAAGGAATTTACTATCAAAAAGAACCCCGTCAATTTGTTCTTCAACAATATTTAGTTTATAATTTTTGCCTAAATACATCAACGATTCACCTGCAACAAATTCTTTTGCCTGTTTTTCAAAAGGGTACTTTTGATTATGTTCTATTTTCTTTTGAATTAAGCGTTTCCGTTTTTCAATCTCTTTTGCAATAACTTCTGTGCTTGTATTTTTAGGTGCACGAACTATTACAGAACGGTCACGTTCAACAATTACGCTAAGTGTTTTTCTTTCAGAATATATTATTGAATATTGGATGTCCATTTCTTAATCTTCTGAATAAATAATTGCAGATGTAATTCTTTCATCTTTTGCCCAAGCTAAAACTTCTTGTGCAATTTCATTTCTTTTACTAAAAGCAGATGGTATTGAATGGCATTCGGAAGCAATGTAATTAGAAATTTCGCCCCGTAATCTTGCAACAGAAGCCGGATTATTCCAAAAGCCAATTAAAGCTAATTCGATTTTTAACATTCCGTAAATTTCCTTTGTCCAAATGAGAAGGTTGTTTACTTCATCATCGGTTGGATTATCCTTTTTATCGTAAACCAAGGCATTTAGTTTTCGATAAATAGGCATTTGTGTTTTACGGTTTAAGCCTTTAGTATCTTCTTCTTGTGCCTTTTTGATTTTCTTTCTCAATTCCTCAAGCAAACGATATATTTCATCCCAATTTTCACGGAATGCAGTTAAAATTCTTGCCAATTCTTCAGCAAATGAAGCATATAATTCTGGGTCTTCGTCAAGGTTTATATTGATAATCTCACGAATAGCGTGTTCAATTCTTGCAGCCTTTGTTTCTTTGCGCTTAATGGCTTTTACATTATCAAAAAACTTGTCATCAAGAATTGAAATGGGTTCAATTTTCGTTTCAATGCCTTTTGATTTAAGAAATTCGTCAGTTACTTTTCTGAGTTTTTCCGAAACGCCTTTCATACTCATTCGTTGGTCACGGAAATGTTGTGAAGCCAATGTATTAATCTCCGCAAAACGGTTTAAATCCTTGATGTACTCCAATGCTTCTTTGCGTGGGAAAACATTGTCTAATGCCTTTGAAAAGCGGTTGAATGCCTCAGTAAAATCGTGCCTTATATCTTCGTCATAAAACAAGTTGAATATATCGTCAGGATCGGAATAGTAAGATAATCCGTTTGTTTCAAATACGTCTTTTAATGCTTCATGAGCGTTTTTAAGTTCGGCTAATAATTCAGCATTATCGAGCAAACAACCTGTTATTTCTTCTTGTTCCTTTTCCCAATAAGCATCTAAAGCACGTTTCATGTGGTTGCCCATACCCACATAATCTACCACAAAACCAACCTTTTTATCATCATCATAAACACGGTTTACTCGGGCGATTGCCTGTAAAAGATTGTGATTTACAATTACTTTGTCCAAATACATTACTTGTTCAATGGGGGCATCAAACCCGGTAAGTAACATATCCACTACAATCAAAATACCAATATTGCCATTAGCCTGTGCATCTGCTGTTCCTTCCAGTTTTTCGGTTTCCCCGAATTTTAATTTAAAACCTGCAATGGATAATTTGCGTGCTTTACTATCGGCATATTGTTTTAAATCCGGTTGGTCGTTATGATTAACATCCGAAATTACAACAGCAGTTTCTAATTTTTCTAAGGCTTCAATAGTAATTTTATAAGGGTTTTCTGTTCTTAGTTCTTCCAATAATTCCGTTTTGGCAACTTCGAATGCTTTCTTATAGCGATGTGCCGCTTCTTTGGAAACTGAAACTACCTGAGCTTTATACCCGTTGGCAAAAACATGTTCAACGTAATGTTTGAGCATATCCCTGGCTTTATCCTGTATAGTTTCTTCCGATTCGAGATATGCCCGTTTAGTGCCATACGCCAAAATTTCAATTTGTTCGCCTACATTGTAATCTTTAAAAACATCCTGAAATTTCTTGTCTGCACCTTCTGTATCATCAACATTGGCTTCATGTGTTCTACCCTCGTAAACAATTTCTAAAGTAACACCGTCTTTAATTGCTTGACGCATGGTGTATTTGTCGATGTAATCGCCAAATGTTTGTTCTGTGCGGGCAATGGGTGTTCCTGTAAATGCAATGCGTGTTGCATTTGGCAAGGCTCTGTCGAGGTTTGCCCCTAATTTTGTGTATTGTGAGCGATGTGCTTCGTCTGTTAATATCAGAATTTTATCGGATGTATTTAACTCGGGAAAAGCTGCCTGATAATCCCTTTCCTGAAATTTGTGAATCATTGCCGAAACAATTTCAGAGGTATTTGTTTTAAGCACTGTTTTTAAAGTGGTTATATTATCAGGGTCGTTGATGGTATAACCAACCGATTTTGCTGTTTCTTTAATTTGGTCGTCTAATTGGGTACGGTCAGTAAGCAGAACAACTTTGTACGATTGCAAAACAGGGTGTAAGTACATTTCCCGTATTAAGAATACCATCGTCAATGATTTGCCCGAACCTTGCGTATGCCATATAATTCCACCCCGTTCGTCTCTATTGTTACCTGTTAAAAGACGTTCAACGGTCTTTTTTACTGCTCGAAGTTGCTGATAACGACCAACTACCTTTATTAATTCTCCATTGTCGGTAGTTGTCCAGATTGAAAACGTGCGAATTATGCTAAGAAGGTTTTCAGGCTTTAGCATTCCATGAACCAAGCGTTGCTGGTCGTTGGGTGAAGTTCGTATATCAAGAGG
>DAOOWO010000115.1:0-7434 GCA_035371225.1 Bacteroidales bacterium
GAAATTTTGCTTGTCAGGATTGGTTTGGCTGATGAATTCGGTTAGTAAACCGCCGATCTTGAGCAGGTCTTCTTTGCGGTATAACGAAAATGCACCCGACATGATCAACAGCATATTCATTTTACTCAAACTGAGCCGTGCAATCATAAAGGATTTCATGTATTCAACAATTTGCCACAATACCCAGATGTTGCGGGGCATTTTTCTGGTGGATATTTTGCCTTCAGAAATTACCAATCCGTTGGATGCAGCCAAAAAACCTCCTGTCACAAATACATTGGGGTTTTCTATCATGGGCTGAAGTACCATTTTTAGCGCTTGTTCGTCGAGGATGGAATCCGCATCTATGGTGCAAATGTATTTTTTTGAGGATAGGTTTAGTCCCGCATTAACCGAGTCGGCCTTGCCTCCGTTTTCCTTGTCAATGAGCAAAATTTTAGCACTGGCATCACGGTAAATTTTTTTGACCGCTCTGGTTTTTATGTGGCCTGATAAGTCATGGCCGATCTCCGTAAAACTAAATGACTCCAACATCGTTTGCAGCGTGTTGTCCTTTGAACCATCATTGACAACAATTATTTCAAAATCGTCATAATCTATCTTTGATAGCATCTTTATGCACGATGCCAGTGACACATCTTCATTATAGGCAGGAACAATAATGGAAACCGAATGGCTATCATAATTGGTAAGAGCAATTTTTCTGACTTTGTTCCGGTGGTGTAATAGAAGTGAATAAATAAATAAAAAAATGTCAATAAGAAAATACAATGTGAAATAAATGATCATCAGTTTTTCAATTATCCGGACGAAATACAATAATATCCCTTGCAGGTTAATCCCGGATAAGAAAATATACAACAGTTCATTCATTAATTTGTCGTCATTTTTTTTGTTATCACATTGGCCTGAATTTTCAAAAAATCCATTCCTTTTTCATGTAATGAGGGCTATACATCACGTTTTTTTCCCATTAATAAAAATACCGGATATTCTTTCACGCTATTTGTGTCAGGCCGTTTGATGGTGTAACACCGCTGGTAATTGATTTCGTCAAAGCCAAACATGGTAAGCCATTGGGCAAGCTGTGCCACATCAAATCCTTTATGCCCTTTAAAATCTTCCCCGTGAAAAGTTCCGTCTTCAGTATACAAATCAGCAATGGTAAGGATTCCTCCGTTTTTCAGTAAGGCCGAAAAACGCTTTAGGATTAGTGCAACATCATCAATGTGATGCAATACCATTTGTGTGAAAATCACATCGAACGTTTCACAGGTGAGGTCTCTTTTTTCGAGGTCAAAAAAACGTGTCTTCAGGTTGACGGCGCCCGCGGCGGATATTTTGTCATCGGTTACTTTTATCATTTCCTGCGAACTGTCAAGCAATACGATTTCCTCAAAATAATCCTTTAACAAAAAACTTAAAATGCCGGTGCCTGCACCATATTCCATTGCCCTCATCCCGGGTATTACAGGCAAGTGCTCTAGAATCTTTTCGGCTATTGCAACCGATCGTTCCATGTGTACAGGATTGTCATCCCACCCTTTCGCTTTCAGATCAAAATCATTCATTAGCAAAAAAATTATACAAATATACTTAACAATAGCGCATCACATTATGAATTTTCATACAGTGCCTGTTTGTTAAAAATCAATTTACGGGTTCTTGCCTGGGTGGAGCTTTTATTTTGTTTCTATAGCGCCGGAAGGGCAAAAGCGTACACACCGGCTGCAATTGATACACTTCGAGTTGTCTATTATCGGCAAGCCGGTATCTGTTTGTGTTATGGCATCAGCCGGACACATGGTTATGAGCGGACAACGGTGGTTTTGCGGGCATTTTATTTTGTTTACTGACAGGGTCATGTGATATCTTCCTTTCTTTATAAATTTTTTTGGTTAAGAAAAATAAGTAATTAACATCGGTAAGTTTTTATTCTCCTATGGCTGATTTTACAATTTCAAGCGATTCTTGTGTGGCATCGCCCACGGCTTCTATTATCGCCGGAGGCAGGCCGGCCGCCATGGATTCCATGTTGAGCAGAGAGACATAGGTTTTGTCATCTTCCTTCTCATATACTGCGATGCGGCAAGGCATCATCACGGAGGCTATCCTTTCGTCGTTTTTTTCGAGTATTTTCACGGAGAATTCCGGTTTGCAGATCTCAATAATCTGTATAGGCCTGACGGTTATGCCTGCCTTAGCCAGCGATTGCTGCAGGTTGTGTATGGCGGGATTCTGCCAGGCTCTTGCCGACGCGGCTGTAATAATTTTTTCAACAGTAGTTGTTAGGTTAAAGCTACTTAAATGTTCGATAAATATATTAGGGCTGTTCATGATTTTGTGTTTTCTTTTTGTTCTTGTTAAATGATTCTCCCAACAGGTATCCAAGGGCAATGCCCCAAAAAATGCTCATCCAGGGGTTGGAGGTAATGGGGCAGGCCCCCGATGAGCAGCCTACCAACCGGTAATACAGATAACCGCCAATACCACCAACCACGATTCCTGAAAGTGTTCCCCGCCATTCTTTTACCTTTGTGAGAAAACGTTCCGTGAAGGGAACTTTGCTTTTTTTGTTTTCTTCCATGGTCTTTCCGCCTGAAATTAATTCTGTTTTTTGTTGAGCAACACCTCGTTAATAACCTGAACAAATGATTGTTTTGGCATAGCGCCCATGGTCATTTGCGGTTGACCTTCCATGGGGACGAACAGGATGGATGGGATGCTCTGTATGCCAAAAGCTCCGGCCAGTTCCTGCTCCTGTTCGGTGTCGATTTTATAAACATCTATTTTGCCCTCGTATTCTTTTGAGAGCTCTTCCAATACCGGGGCCACCATTTTGCAGGGACCGCACCAATCGGCGTAAAAGTCGATGATACAGGGCTTGTTGCCTTCAAATTTCCATTCCTGGTTGATTTCGTAGTTAAACACTTTTTGTTTAAAAGTTTCGGCTGTTAAATGTTCCATTTTTTTAAGTTTTAAAATTTTATGAATAATTTTTTTGTTTACTTGATAAATTTGTTCATTTCGGCCACTATTACCTCCTTTGAGGTAACGCCAACAAATGTCTTTACCACCTTGCCGTCTTTGAATAGCAGCATGGTAGGTATGCTCTGTATGAAATAGCGGTCTCTGATTTTTGGGTTTTGGTCTATATCTAATTTGCCTATCATGGCTTTTCCGTTCATCAGGGCGCTTACCTCGTCAAGTATTGGTGCCTGTATCCTGCATGGCCTGCACCATACAGCCCAAAAATCTACCAGGACCAATCCTTTTTTTATTTTCTCATCAAAAGAATTGTCGGTCAAAACTATTACACCGGCCATATTTTCAGAAGCGGTTGATGCCGTCACGGCCTTTTTTTTGCCGGGAGCCACCGCGTTAGAAGCTTTTCCTGGTGTGCATTCATAAATTGTCAGGGCGGCGATTACCACTGTTGCCGCGATTAAAGCCCGGGAGTATTTTTTTAAGTGTTTCATGTTTTTTTTGTTGATTACTGATTTTGTTGACTTATATAAACATTCTGTCAAATGTGTTAAGCAGCGTTTGTTTTTGTTGGATGCCAACAAACTGTTTTACCATTTTGCCGTTTCTGAACAATAGCATGGTGGGGATGCTGCTGATACGATAACGCGAAGCGATGTCGCGGAATTTCTCCACGTTTAATTTTGCAATGGTAACTTTATCCTTCATTTCCGCAGCTACCTCTTCGAGTATGGGTGACTGTATGCGGCAGGGGACACACCATTCTGCCCAGAAATCTACCAGGGTGAGCTTTCCTTTGATCGCCTGCTGAAAACTTTCGGATGTCAGGTTTATAATATTTTTGTTTGTTGAAAACATGTTTTTGTTTTTTTGTGTTGCGACACAATTATTCAATTGTTGTGCCAAAATTCATAAGTAAATGAAAATCAATCGCATAGAACATAAAGTGACATTTTTGGAAAAAAATGTGGTTTATGAATGATTAACTATTTAAATAAAAGATTAATTTTGCATTAATTAAGTTAATTAACCTTGCCGGCATGAATAGTAAATCCATATTGCAAATGCTTGACGGCGCTCCCTGCGGCATTTTTTTTACAGACCGTACTCTGACGATTACTTTTTGGAATGAAGAGATGCGCCGAATGACCGGCCTGGACAGGAATGATGCCGTGTACAGGAAACTTTCTCTGCTGAAATTTTTCGATATCAGGCACAACGACAAAAAGCCCCTTGATTTCAGGCAATGTCTGAGAGGTGAAAAAGCCAATATTGCCAAAACGGCTTTCCTTGAAGGGAAAGACGGCAAACTACTGCTGGTGTTTATTAATGCCCGGTTTATTCAAACGGGCACGGATACGGAATTGTTTGTGGTTGTTACCGATATTTCAAAAGAGATTACCTGCAGCACTGTGGCCGCGGTTCCGCTCATTGTTCATGAAAAGGAGGCCCTGCAAAAAATTGTGGGCCACGATGACAAAATCCGTGAGTTGTACCGCATGATCGAACTGGCAGCCGATTCGATGGCTACGGTCAATATTTCGGGCGAAAGCGGCACGGGCAAAGAATTGGTGGCTAATGCCATTCACCAATTGTCGCCCCGGAAAAACAAACCTTTTATAAAAGTAAACTGTTCCGCCCTGACCGAAACCCTGCTGGAAAGCGAATTGTTTGGCCATGTTAAGGGTTCATTTACCGGAGCCTATAAAGACAAAACTGGCAAGTTTGAAGCGGCAGGAGGAGGCACCATCTTTCTAGACGAGATAGGGGAAATCAGCCCGTTGATACAACTCAAGCTGCTGCGTGTGATACAGGAAAAAACCATCGAAAGGGTAGGCGATAATAAACCATTGAAAGTGGACATGCGTATCATTACCGCCACAAACAAAAACCTCAGGGAACTTGTCAGCAAAGGCTTGTTCCGCGAAGACCTGTTTTACCGGCTGAACGTCTTTCCGATTGTTACCACACCCTTGCGAAACCGTATGAACGATATTCCACTGTTGGTGGAGCATTTTATTGCCAGGTTTAACCTCGAAACCGGAAAAAAAATACAAGGTCTTTCCGAAAATGCGTACCGTGTCATTATGGACTATTGCTGGCCAGGCAACGTGCGAGAACTTGAGAACAGTATTGAACACGCTTTTGTGGTGTGCAACAAAAAACTAATTGATGTTTTTGATTTGCCTCAGGAACTCAGGGTAACATCTATCAGGCAGGAATTGTGCAGAAGCATTGCTACTCCGGGCAAATCCCGATCTGATGTTAATGAGGTCAGCCCGGCATTGGTGCAGGCCTCCTTCCGGATCATCACCAAAGAGCAACTTGAAAATGCCCTTATCCTCAATAATTTCAGGCGTAATGAAACAGCCCGTCAACTGGGCGTCAGCACAGTGGCCTTGTGGAAAAAAATGAAAAAGTTTGGTATATTAAAATAAAACCGGCTGGAAACAAATTTAAAGTCCGGCCGGTTTTATCTGTATCATGCAGCCGGATGAGGAACTCAATTCCTTCAGTTAAGCTGCTAATTCAGACTCAGTGCAGGTATTGGTCAACGTACACGGTGAGTTTTTCCAGCAGGTTGACATAACTGCCAAATTCGTTGTCGTACCAGCCGAAGATCTTCGCATGGGTAACGGGAATATTCATGTCCACCGGGTTTTTTATGCCGAAAGATTTTACGGTTTCGGCAGGTAGTTTGATGAACCCTGTTCTGGTATGGTTTTCCGAACCTTCAATTACTACGGCAGCTTTGTACCCGGCAAGGTCAGCCGACACATTCTGGCGGTCAGAAAATACCAGCAAGCCTTTTTGTGAGCCGGCAGCCGCGGTTTTATAAATATTGTTGATATGCTGGCGGTTGATAATGGGGTTTCCTTTTTCGTCAAGACCGGAATTAAAAGTAATATTTAAGGTAATCAGCGATACGGTAGTGGTTGGTATACGCACCGAATCGGCCATAAAACCAATTTCCTGTATTTCGGGGATGATGGATTCCAGGGCTTTGGCAGCGCCGGTAGTGGATAAAATGATGTTATTGAAAACAGAACGTGTCTTGCGGAGGTCGCTGGCACCGGCTTTGGGCAGCGAGTCGAGTACCGACTGGGTGTTGGTAGCCGCGTGAACGGTAGACATGGATGCGGTAAGTATTTTGGAGGTATAACGGTCTTCCATCAGCGGCTTGATCATGTGCGACAAACCCGTGGTGGTGCAACTGGCAGCAGAAATAACATCGTGCTTTTGGGGATCGTATTCAATGTGGTTGATACCATAAACCATCATGATACTGTCGGCCGGTGTTTGTTTTTCAGCATCTTTTATTTTGAAAGGAGCACTGACAATCACCTTGCGTGCACCTCCCGCCAGATGGCCTCTCAGGCTTCCCTTGGGGGAATCAATAGGAACCGTGGGATCCACAAATTTCCCTGTGCAGTCGAGTACCAGTTGAACCTGTTCTTCTTTCCAGGGTATTTTAGCCGGGTCGCGTTCTTCGGTGAGCACTTTCACCATCATGCCGTCAATGTCAAAAATGAATTTTTCGGAATCGACGACCTTGATCACATCCTTGCGTGACTTTTGCCCGTAAAGAAAATTGCTGAGATTGCCGTAGGTGGAATCATTTTCGAGAGCCTGTACCATGGCTTCGATGTTTTTTCCGGTTTTACGCCCGATATTGATAACGATGCCATCAAAATGCCTTGTTACCAAATGGTTCCACAAAGATAATTTTCCGATTCTACCCAAGCTGTTGATCCCAAGGAAGTTTTTGTTTTTTATTTCTGTTTCCATCTTAAAAATAATTAGTTATTAAAATTTATAAGGATGATTAGTTTTCATGACAGGTTATTCATTTATCATCATGTGGTAATGACCAAGGTATATGTTTCCAAGATTCCCGTCGATTGCTATTTTATCGCCCGCTGATAACGTATGCCCTTTGATGGTGCATTTGCTTTCTCTTTCGTTCACCACCAGTTCGGTACAGTTTACGATGCATATTTTTCCCAGTCTTGCTGCAGTAACCGCGGCATGTGAGGTAGCTCCGCCCCTTGAGGTGAGCAAGCCGTCGCAGCGGAAAATCAGGTCGATATCATCAGGCACAGTATCCGGCCGCACAAGAATTAATTTCTTGTCGGGTTGCTCCTGACGCATTTCTTTCAGGCCTTTATCGTCAAATACCAGTATACCGTTGATGGCGCCGCCGCCAATGCCAACTCCCTGTCCCAGCAATATCATATTCTCGTCCGAAATGGCAAACATCTGTTTTTTGTTTTTCGGCCTGGTATTCTGGTCACGGGTTTGTAATATGTATAAGTCATCGGGATTATCCGATTCAAAAGTAAATTCTATTTCCTGGTGGCTGAATCCATGCATTTCCACAAGCTCTTTGGCAATGTTGTATAAACGTTCATACAAGCGCGGAAAAGCTTCCTGCAGCGATTTTTCTCT
>DAOOWO010000116.1:0-7431 GCA_035371225.1 Bacteroidales bacterium
TTAGATTGTTTATATAGCGGCGACTACGAACAAGCCAGAAAATACGGAACCACCCATACCCGGCAAATCATCGACCTGATGGACCAGCTCGTGGCTATCAGCGGCGAAAAAAACCTGCCCGTGAATTCAAAAGTGCAGATGCTGGATAGCGAAATCAGGGGCGATAGCGCAATATGCAACTATTTTGTCAACGACGTGAAAAGCGAACTCCTGCTTCTGAAAACCGACGGAAAATGGCTGGTCGAAATGAAAAAAGAAGCATCCGGTAAATCAGGAGGTAAAGATTTTCTGAAAATTCAAAAGTAACTCTATGAGAACAGTACTCCGCATCGGTATTTTCATCAGTGTTGCCATTGTTGTCTTTGCCTGTAAAACAAGCCAAAATCAAAAACTCTCACCCGAAAAAACCTGCGACCTGTTTTTTGGTTACCTCAACAACTATGAATACCAAAAAGCCAAAGAACTGGGCACCGAACAAACCGTGAAGACCGTCAGTCTGGTAGAGTCTTTATCAAAGTTGGGAGGAGGCGGAAAAATTATCCTGAAAGACAACAAATCCCAGTTTCTTTACTGCGAAATTACGGGCCGCGAAGCTGTCTGTCACTATAAAACATATTCGGGCGATATACAACGTGTGTTTTTGTTGCGGCAAAAAGGCCGCTGGCTGGTGGACCTGCGCAAAGACGCCGAAAAGCCGGCGAATAATGAGGAATAAAACATGCATTCGCAAGAACACAGCTTTTATTAACCTCCTCTTGTGAGTAACTCACCGCTCACCACAGTTTTTTCAAATCCTATTCCATTTATTTTTATCCAACGTAAAAATAACGAGGAGAAAACTATGCCAAAAAAACACCCAGTAAAAGAAAAAAAAATCTTTGTACTCGACACCTCGGTGATACTCTATAATCACAATGCCATCAGGAGTTTTGAGGACAACGACATCGCAATTCCCATTACCGTACTCGAAGAATTGGATAATTTTAAAAAAGGTAACGAAATTAAAAATTTCGAAGCACGCGAATTTATCCGCATCATCGATACCCTTTCGGATGACATTTCCCTGCAGGAATGGATACCCATCGACGGGCCCAAATTCGGGAAGTTCATGGTGGTATATAACGGCAAGACCGACCTGGATGCCTGTAAGGTT
Organism: Bacteroidales bacterium; assembly: GCA_035371225.1. GTDB lineage: Bacteria > Bacteroidota > Bacteroidia > Bacteroidales > CAIWKO01 > CAIWKO01. The sequence continues at coordinate 1,154 of DAOOWO010000116.1, forward strand.
TTTGGCGAAGACAAACCCGACCACCGCATACTTAATGCTGCCCTTTCCATGATGAAGCGCTATCCCGAAAAAAGGGTGGTGCTGGTAACCAAAGATATTAATCTGCGGCTCAAAGCAAAAGCGCTGAATATACACGCCGAGGATTTTGAAACCGGAAAAATCAAGGACATTGATACGCTATATACCGGTAAAACACTCATAAACGACCTTTCGGGAACCGTCATCGACAAGATTTACGAAACGGGCTATTGCCTTCCCGAGGACATAGGCATAAAAAAACCTGTCCCCAATCATTATTTTATCCTTAAAAACACCAAGAGTTCGGTGCTGGCCTTTTTCAATCCCATAAACGGATTGATAGAACGGGTGGAAAAACGGCAGGCCTTCAGGATAACACCACGCAACGCCGAACAGGTATTTGCCATGCACGCCATTATGAACCCGGCCGTAAAATTAGTTACCCTGCAGGGGGTGGCCGGCACCGGCAAAACATTGCTGGCGTTGGCCGGAGCGCTGGAACAAAAAAAAGAATTCAAACAGATATACCTGGCCCGGCCCGTGGTGCCGCTGAGCAACAAAGATATCGGATACCTGCCCGGCGATATCAACTCAAAACTGAATCCTTATATGGAGCCGCTGTTCGACAACCTTAAAATGATCAAACATCAATACGACGAACGCGATAAGGAATTTAAAAATATCACCGAAGCCCTCGAAAAAGACAAGCTCGTCATCACTCCCCTGGCTTACATAAGAGGCAGGAGCTTGTCGAATATTTTCTTTATCGTGGACGAAGCTCAGAACCTGACACCTCACGAAGTAAAAACCATTATTACCAGGGCAGGAGAGAACACCAAAATTATCTTTACCGGCGACGTATTTCAAATTGACACCCCTTACCTTGACTCCGAGAGTAATGGCCTGTCGGTGCTGATTGATAAGATAAAACACCATCCTATCTATGCTCATGTCCAGCTCGAAAAGGGCGAACGTTCCGAATTAGCCAACCTGGCGGGAGAGTTGTTGTAAGGTATGGATCTTTTTTACCGCGAATCAGGCAGCGGAATGCCGGTGATAATGATTCACGGGCTGATGGGTATGTCCGACAACTGGATTCCGGTGGCCAGGGGCCTGTCCGGAAACTACCGCATGGTGATGCCCGATCTGCGTAATCACGGCAACTCACCGCACCACAAGGAGTTTAATTTGAACGTGCTCACTGAGGATATCTTTGCCTTGTGCCAAAAACTTAAAATAGACTCCGCCGTGTTTATAGGGCACTCACTGGGTGGGCGTATCGCCATGGCTGTTGCCTTGCAAAAACCGAAACTGGTCCGTAAGCTGATAGTGGAAGATATTGCGCCCCGCAGGTATTTCGGCAACAAAAGCATTTCTCGCTTGTTCCGTATTATGACCGGCATTGATCTGAAAGCCATGAACTCCATTAATGAAATCAATGAAGTGTTGATATCTTCATTGCCGGATAACAAAAACCGGCAATTAGTGTTAAAAAACATCCGCAAAAAAGCAGGGGGCGGCTATGAGTGGAAGTTGAATCTGAAAGTGCTGGCGGATAACCTCGAAGCGCTTATGACACCTGTCTATGGTGAGGCTGCATTTACCGGCCCCACCCTTTTTTTTAAAGGCTCCTTGTCGAACCTGGTCACCGAGGAGGATCATAAAATTATACACAAGCATTTTCCTTCGGCCTCCATACAGGTTATTCCCAATGCAGGCCACTGGGTACATGCCGATCAGCCGCAATTGTTTCTCGAAAAACTTGCCTTGTTTCTTAAGGAATCATAAGGCACACAACAGCTTGCCAGATATTGACTGTTAGAAAAAATCTGTAACTAAATCAGCAAGATGTTTAATCTTTCTTTGCCCAGCGCAGGGTTTGTATCAGGTGGTCGATGTCGGATTTAATAAAATCAATTACTGGCGACAGCGAGTCGTTATTGGGCATCACGTTGAAATACAAGGCCCCGCGCAAAAAATGGGTAGTGCTGTCGGTAACACAAAACTGATAAGTGGAGGCAACGCCGGAGCCGCTGATGTCATATATCATGCCATACATTTTGTGCTTGTCATCGCGGATTATTTTGGGTTCTATATCTTCGGCTTTAGCTATATGCTTATTGGCAAAAGTACGGGCATCTTCAAAATACTGGTACAAAATACTGTCGCTGCTTACTTTTTTGTAACTAATATGCAGGGTGCCTTTAAAAGATGGAAATTCCAGGTTTATCCAATAGGGCTCAGCGCGTTTGTCTATATCAGGCTTTATCACTGAGTATTCAGGATATTCAAAACTATAAGGATATACTGTGTCAAACAGTTTGTATTTTTTTTCCGGCAGGGCAATTCTGAAATATCCCCTGGGCTTGGGAACATAATCGTCGTTGTTGCATGCATACAAAAACATTAGGACAAAAAGCAAAACAATTGCTAATAGCGGTTTATTCTTCCTGACTTTCTTCATACGGTGGGGTGATGATAACTTTTACTTTTTTAATACGCCGGATATCTGATGATAAAATCGTTAATGACAAGCCTTTAATGTGTATTGTTTCGTTTTTTTGAGGAATTTTGCCTGTCATTTCCAATATTAGCCCGGCAATGGATTCCGACTCCCCTTTGATGTCATTAAAAAACTCGTCGGAGAAGTTTATCTTTTTTGCCAGATCGTTCAATGAAGTTTTTGCGTCGAAAATATAAGTATAGTCATCAATCCTGGTAAAATTGATGTCTTCGGATTCTATATCGTATTCATCGCTGATTTCTCCCACAATCTCTTCAATTACATCTTCCAGGGTAACTATTCCTGAGGTGCCGCCATATTCGTCAACCACCACCGCCATGTGGATTTTCTTTTCTTTAAACTCGTTGAGCAAGTCGTTTATTTTTTTGTTTTCAGGCACATAAAACGGCGGGCGGATAAGTGTTTGCCAATCAAAGGTAATTTCCCTGCCGATGTATTGCAGCAAGTCTTTGATGTATAAAATTCCGGCTATGTGGTCGAAGGTTTTTTTATACACAGGGATACGCGAAAATCCTGCATTTTGAATAAACTGTATTAACTGATGAAAATTTATGTGGTATTCGGCCGCAACCACATCAATACGGGGTTTCATAACCTGCGCCACTTCGATGTCGGCAAATTTCACTATACCCTTCAATATCTTGCGCTCCTGTTGCTGGGTATTTTCGTCGGAGGTTAACTCAATTGCATCCGAAAGGTCTTCAAAAGATACTACTTGTTTCTTTTTGGAAAGTCTCCTTTCAATAACCCCGGTTGATCTTACCATGAAAAAACTCAACGGACTGAAAACCTTGGTTAAAAAATTCATGGGAGCTGCCATGAATCTTGAAAATTTTAATGGATTCTGGCTGGCATAAATTTTTGGCAACATCTCACCAAAAAGAAGTATCAGGGCTGTTAATACAACAAATTCAAGAATAAAACCCAATATGTAATGATCTGCCAGGTCAAAGAGGTTAATAGTAAGATAGGTTGATAGGATGACAATGGATACATTGAAAAAATTATTGGTAATCAGTATGGTGGCCAACAATTTCTGCGGCTGTTTTAATAGTTGGATTATGAGGTTGCTGTGGCTTTTTTTCCTGCTTTTTAACTCATCAAGTTGTTTTGCATCAAGCGAAAAAAAAGCCATCTCCGATCCGGAAACCAAGGCGGTACACACCAATAATACCACCAGAAACACAAATCCAATAATTATTCCTGCTGTAACGGGCTTAAAAAGGGTTCCAAGCACCACAAAATTTAGTAGGGGCAAATCCATAGCGGATTTTTAGATATGAATTTAATTAAAAGGGCAAATCGTCACCTTCGCCACCGGGCACAATATCCGGCTGTTCTGGAGCTTTGTCGCCGGCGCCTTGTGGAGCACTGCCGTCCAATTCTCTGCGACCACCTATCATGGTCATATTATCGCCAATGATTTCGGTGGTGTAGCGTTTATTGCCCTCTTTATCGTCCCATGAACGCGAGCGGATTTTACCTTCCAAATAAATGGTATTGCCTTTTTTAAGGAATTTTTCTGCAATTTCTGCTAACCCGCGCCAAAGAACTATGTTATGCCATTCGGTTTGTTCCACCTTATTGCCATCTCTGTTTTTATAAGTTTCAGTGGTTGCCAACGAAAAACTTGCCACCTTGGTCCCGTTTTCAAGTTGCCTTATTTCAGGATCCTTCCCGAGATTTCCTATAAGTATTACTTTGTTTACTCCTGCCATGATTTTTATATATTATAAATTAATGAAGCAAATGTAATTAAAATCTTTCAAATATTAATAAGCCCTGGCAAAAATTACTCTTTGCTGTGAAGGCTTACCTGAATACACGCATTTTCCTTCTTCCATAGGGTTATTAAGCGGAATACACCTGATGGTGGCTTTGGTTTCTTCCTTTATTTTTTGTTCTGTTTCCGGCGTGCCGTCCCAATGCGCATAAATAAAGCCGCCTTTGGTTTCCAGAATGTCGTTAAATTCTTCCCAGTTATTGGCATGATAAGTATTGTCATCAGTGAAAGTTTGGGCTTTTTGAAACAAATTTTTCTGGATTTGTTCCAGCAGGTTGGCTATCTTGCTGTCGATGTCGGTAAGTTGAAACACTGATTTTTCCAAAGTGTCGCGGCGGGCAACCTCTACGGTGCCGTTTTCCATATCTCTGGGGCCAATGGCAATACGCACAGGAACCCCTTTGAATTCGTATTCGGAGAATTTCCAGCCCGGAGTCATCGCATCCCTGTCGTCGAATTTTACCGAGATTCCTCTTTTTTCCAGAGCCTTTTTAATACCAAGTGCCCTTTCGCTGATTTGTGAAAGCTGTTCGGGGGTTTTAAAAATTGGTACAATAACCACTTGTATCGGCGCCAGTTTGGGCGGCAGCACCAGCCCGTTATTATCCGAATGAGTCATTACCAGGGCTCCCATCAGGCGGGTAGATACACCCCACGACGTTGCCCATACATATTCCAGTTTGTTTTCTTTATTCAAAAACTTCACGTCAAAAGCTTTGGCGAAATTCTGCCCCAGAAAGTGGGAGGTGCCGGCTTGTAAAGCCTTGCCGTCGTGCATTAACGCCTCAACGCAAAAAGTTTCCAGCGCTCCGGCAAAACGTTCATTAGCCGATTTTATACCTTTTATTACAGGCATTGCCATAAAGTTTTCGGCAAAATTCGCATATACATCAAGCATCTGCTGGGCTTCTTTCATGGCTTCCTGTTCAGTGGCGTGTGCAGTATGGCCTTCCTGCCACAAAAATTCAGTTGTCCGCAGAAAAAGCCGCGTACGCATTTCCCATCGTACCACATTAGCCCACTGATTGGCCAATATCGGTAAATCGCGGTACGATTTTATCCAATTACGGTAAGCATCCCATATGATGGTTTCTGAAGTGGGTCTTACGATCAATTCTTCCTCCAGTTTGGCATCCTCGTCAACCACAATTCCTTTGCCGTCGGGATCGTTTTTTAAACGGTAATGGGTCACCACCGCACATTCTTTAGCAAAACCCTCCACATGGCTCGCCTCTTTGCTGAAAAAAGATTTTGGAATGAATATTGGAAAGTACATGTTGTAATGACCGGTTTCTTTAAACATATGATCCAGCGCGGATTGAACTTTTTCCCAGATAGCATATCCATAAGGTTTGATTATCATACACCCACGCACGGCAGAGTTCTCAGCAAGATCGGCCTTAATTACCAAATCATTGTACCATTGCGAATAATTTTCTTCTTTTGTGACAAAATCTTTAGCCATAGTTAAAAGTGGTATAAAATTTGTGTTTAATTAAAAAACGAAGCAAAACTAATTAAAAAAGTAAAATAACACTATAAAATTCGGAGGTTAAATCATGAAAACACTTGTTAAAATTATCTTTCTGGTCGCATGGGCAACGTTCTTTGTATCCTGTAAGACTACCAATCAGACAAGTACTGCATATGATGATGTGTATGGTAAAAACCCGGCCGTTGTAGCAACTCCCGGAGTGGATCAGCCGGCCAGAACTGTTCCCCCAAGTAACACTGGGGCAACAAATAGCAATGATGATAATGGTAATGTGGCATCACAAAACAGAAACTATGATGATGGTAATTATGATGTTGATAATTACACCAGCCAGGATCCAAATTATTCTAACTCTGAAACCTATTATGGCGATGATGGTAATACTTATGTGACTAACAATTATTACTATGATGATTACTATGATTATTCATATTCGTCACGCATAAGAAGGTTTTATG
>DAOOWO010000117.1:0-7414 GCA_035371225.1 Bacteroidales bacterium
GACCAGCACCGCCAGCTGCGCCAGCGCCAGAGCGGCGAAGGCGATCGCCTTGCCGGCGATCAGGTCGGCCCGCCGCATCGGGGTGGCGGCCAGCCGTTCCAGGACGCCGTAGCGCCGTTCGAAGGCGGTGGCCACCGCCAGCGAGGTGAACAACGATTATTTCACCGTTCAGCGAAGTTTCGACGCACAGAACTTTACAGATATTGCCTACCTTCCCGGGGCGGGTAATAATAATGGAGTGCTTCATTATCTTTATATTGACAATAATACATTTAACAACACTGTATATTATCGTCTGAAACAGACTGATTATGACGGGAGCTTCTCATATTCAAGCATTGTAGCCGTTCTTGCATGCAATTCAAACACGCCGGTATATAATGTTTTCTTCAGCAAACATGATGAGAAAATTGTGGTTCAGTATGAGGGTGAGGGAGCTTGTCCGTTTACCGTCAGCATGCAGAATATGATAGGCCAGCAGATTATTGCCGAATCAGGCAAAACCCTTAATCGTGCCGAACTGGATGTCGGTTACCTTGCCTTCGGGGTATACCTGGTGGTAGTAAGGACCAACAAGGATATTTTTACAACCAAAGTTTACCTTACAAGGTAATACAGTAACATCATTTAACCCAGATTACGCAATAGGAACATAGTGAAGTATTGCGTAGTGTGCAGGATTGTGGGTTGAATCTGCCCGTCCCGCACACGAAGTGTCGGGGGGTAACCCCGACTTAGTAAATGTTCCTGGCAATTTTTAATTGCCGGGATTACATTTTCTTTGTCGATTCCGCATTAAAAATTCACATTATAAGTTATTTAAAAACAGTTAATTATACTTAATTGCTCCTAATGCTAAGCATTAGAAAATTCTTAATGTGGAAATTGGGTTTAAAAAGGACTTCGGGCATTTGCTGACTTCGGGAATCTTCCTGATTGTGAAAGTTTTGCGATCAGCATTTCAGACTGCCAATCAGGTTTTTTATGGATGCTACCTTGTGCCGTTGGCAATAATCGTCAATGCCTGCAACAATTTTTGTGCTGATGGCAGGATCGATAAAATTTGCGGTACCTACCTGTATGGCAGTAGCGCCGGCCAGGATGAATTCGATGGCATCCGTGGCACTCATGATGCCGCCGAGGCCGATCACCGGAATTTTCACCGCTTTAGAAACCTGCCACACCATTCGCAAAGCAACGGGCTTAATGCATGGCCCGGAAAGGCCGCCGGTTATTGTGGATAGCAGGGGCTTTTGTGTTTCGGCGTCGATGGCCATACCCAGCAGGGTGTTGATCAGCGATACGCTGTCGGCTCCGGCATCTTCCACGGCTTTGGCAATTTCAGTTATGCTGGTAACATTGGGTGAAAGTTTTACAATGAGTGTTTTTTTGCAGGCCTGGCGGATGGCACGGGTAATTTCGGCAGCCGAAGCACAACTAGTGCCGAAGGCCATTCCTCCGGTTTTGACATTCGGGCAGGAAATATTTAATTCGATGGCAGGAATATGCTCCAGGTCGTTGAGTTTTTCAACTACAGCTATATAATCTTCCAGCCGGGAGCCGGAAACGTTCACGATGATGTTGGTGCTGTAATGCCTGATGTTTGGGTATATATCCCTGATAAAGGCATCTACACCTTTATTTTGCAGTCCCACGGCATTAAGCATTCCCGATGGTGTTTCGGCCATGCGCGGATAGGCGTTGCCTTCGCGGGGTTCGAGGGTAGTCCCCTTTACAATGATGCCGCCCAGCGTGTCGATAGCCAAAAAATCTTCAAATTCGGTTCCATAGCCAAAGGTTCCGGAAGCGGTGAGTACGGGGTTTTTCAACTCCAGTTTTCCGATGTTCACTTTCAGGTCTGCCATGTCAGTAATTTTATGTTGAAAACAGGTCCTTCGGTGCATACACATTTGTGGCCGTGTATGGTTTTGGTAACACAGCACAGACAAGCTCCGATGCCGCATGCCATAGTATTTTCGAGCGATACTTCGCAATCCACTTCCTGTTCGTCTGCAATAGCCGCAAATACTTTCATCATAATTTCCGGTCCGCAACAATATAGCCTGTCGTAGTCTTTTATATTTTCGAGCAGGGAGTGTTTTGTGATAAAACCTTTTTCACCAAGGCTGCCATCGTCAGTGGAGATAAAGATGTCGCCGTATTTTTCAAATTCCGACGTTCTGAGAATGTCGGAAGCTGTCCGGCCTCCTAACAAAATGTTTACTTTGACATTCCTGTTATGCAGGCACCTTGCAAGATAAAGCAGCGGGGCAATGCCGCAACCGCCTCCTGCCAGTAATACCTTGCCAACATTTTCCATGGTAAAAGAATTACCCAGCGGGAACAACAGGTTGAGTTGCATTCCTTCTTTCAGATGGGATAAACTCCGTGTGCCTTCGCCGATAATTTTTATCAGGAGGTATAAAATGTTGTTTTCGTAATCTACATCATGTATCGAAATGGGACGGCGCAAAAAGACTTTTGGATTGTTTTCGACCAGGACTTCGGCAAACTGTCCAGGCCACATTTCAGGCAAAGGATCGGAAGAGCTAAGCCCGAGAACGAAATAATCTTCATTCAGTTTTATATTACTGACAATCGAAAGGTTTTTTTGGTATTTTTTCATAGGGTATAAAAAAAAAGTCCGCAGCACGGACTTTTATTTCTTTATTTTTCTTCTTTCCCGTTGGTGTCAGTCTTTTTTTGCTTCGTGGTTTTTTTTTCAGTTTTTACTTTTTTGGGTTCTGCCGGTTCACCGGGTTTTTCCTCTTTTGCTTCAACAGGGGCAGGTTCTTCTGTTTTTTCAGTGAAATCAAGCAACTTGTTTTCTATAAGCAGGTTGTACCATGCAAAAACTTTTTTGATATCGGAGGTGTACACTCTATCCCGGTCAAAATCGGGAAGTATCTGGCTAAAATATTCTTTTAATTGTCTGTCATCTTCTTTGTGGCTGATGCATTTTTCGCCTTTTTCCCTGTCGTAGATAATTTTAAACACTTCTTTCAGCGGTTTTTCTGTTTCCGTTGTAAATATATATATATCTTCCAGGTTGCTAATCTTGTCCGATGCGTAAACTGGTATCCTTTTATTGTCAAGCAGCGATTCGACAATCATGCCTGTCTTGGTGTGTGCAACTATTTTGTACAAACCGGGTTTTCCTGTTACTGAAAGTATTTCCTTTAACTCCATTGTTGTTTTTTTTTGACAAAATTATAAAATAAATGTAAAAAACGCCTCAATAAGTTATACACAAAAAATAAAACGTTGAATTTATCAGATATTCAATGTGTTGCATTTATTTTTTCACGGCTTCAATAAAACTGAAAGGGGTGGCATTAGTAATAATTTTAGATAAGCGGAAGCCGGAATTATTCAGCAAAGTAGTGAATTCTTCCAGGGTTCTTTCGCGTCCTCCCCGCGTGCCGATGAGCATCTGCAGGTCGATGAACTTCCCGAAAGAGGGTTTGTTGTCGGCCTTGATAATGGTTTCTATGAGGATCAGCCTGGCGCTATCGGGCATATAATGGTGAATATTTTTCAATATCCTTTCAGAGTCCTGATTGTTCCAGTCGTGTATGATGTTTTTCAGAATATAGAGGTTGCCGGTAGCGGGTAGTGCATCAAAAAAACTTCCTTCGGTGATGGTGCAACGGTTTTCCAGTTTGTTTTTGGCAAGATGCTCTTTTGCGCTATTCGCCACATGCGGCTGATCAAACAGAATACCCGCAGAGTCTGGGTGTTTTTCAAGGATTTGTGCAAGCAGCAGGCCCTGGCCACCGCCAAGATCAACAATCGTTTTATATTTTCCGAAGGGATAAGAATCTGCCATGATGCTGCCCGATAGCTCAGCCGTTTCCGTCATGGCTTTATTGAAAATGTCATTTTCTTCGGTATGTGCTGCAAGGTGCTCAAAAGGAGTGGTGTTGAATTTGTGTTCAAAGGCGTTTTTGCCTGTCTTTACACAATAATTCATATCACCTGTCAGCACCCAGTTGGTTTCGCCGATATGATGCATGGAGAAATACTTTACGGAGTCTTTCTGCGGGGCGATGGCCCGTGATAATCTTGTGTTTTTAAATACTTTGCCTGGCAGCTCTTTAAAAATTCCTTCTCCTGCCAAAGCGCGCAGCACGCGGTACAGGGCATCAGCATTGGTGCAGGTAAGCTCTGCCAGTTGGTCAATTGCAAGGGGTTGTTGTTTCAGGTGGCCTGCAATATCAAGGTTGGCAGCTATCTCAATGGCTTTAACTTTCCATATTTTTGATGCTTCCTCCAGCATCACATAAGTGGCCGGCAGCATTCCCGAAGCTAATTTTAACAGGAAATTCCGCAAGCCGATAGTGGCATTAATAATAAAAAGGGGAGGGAGTTTGGTTTTTTTGCTGTGGTCCGGCATTTTTTTTCTGTAAAATTAAGATAATTTTCAAAAACTCTTTTTTGAAAATCCGGATACAGTTATTGGGATTAAAACAATACTTTTGCACTTCGGTTTATGAAGAATAAGGCTGCACTTACTTACCTCGCGCTGATACTTTCCATGATTTTCTGGAGTTACTCCTATATATGGATTAAGGCCGTGTATCACTATCTGAACCCGCTTACCACGGTGCTTCTGCGGCTTATTCTTTCGTCAGTTTTTCTTCTGGTGTTTTCAATTTTTTATAAAAAGTTTGAAAAAGTTCAAAAACGCGATATTCCAAAATTTGTGCTGATGGCCTTTTTTCAGCCTTTCTTGTATTTCCTGGGCGAAAGCTATGGCATCAAATATGTTTCGCCTACTGTGGCAGCTATTATGGTTTCTACTATACCCTTGTTTGTGCCTTTTACCATGTATTTTCTTGCAAAAGAACCGTTGAGGTCCAATAATTTTTTAGGAATTATTATTTCGTTTATCGGAGTGCTGATGGTGGTGCTTAATAAAGATCTTTCGCTGGCCGCATCGCCTTTTGGGCTGCTGTGCATGTGCCTGGCTGTGAGCAGCATTTTTGGATATAGCTTCCTGTTGCAAAATATGCTTAAGAAATATAATCCTTATACTATCACGGCGACCAACAATATTATCGGGATATTTTATTTTCTGCCCTTAGTGCTGATTTTTGATTTCAACGATCTGGTCAGTTTCGAGTTTAACACAACCTTGATTTTCAACCTGGTGGCTCTGGCTGTTTTTGCCTCCTCCCTGGCTTATATCCTTTTTAATGCCGGCACCAAAAATATTGGTGTTTCAAAAGCCACTGTTTTCACTTACTTAATACCGATTTTCACCGCGATACTATCGTACGTGTATTTTAAGGAGCACTTCAGTGTGGTGAAGATTGCGGGTATATTTATCACCCTGACCGGCCTGATGGTTGGCGAGGCCCGTTTTTTCAGGAAAAAGAGAATCTGACTTATCCTACGCTGCCTTCGAGGCTTATGGAGAGCAGCTTTTGCGCTTCTACGGCAAATTCCATCGGCAGTTTGTTGAGTACCTCCTTGGCATAACCGTTTACAATGAGGTTAATGGCGCTTTCCTGGTCGATGCCCCGCTGCTTGCAATAAAACAGTTGTTCGTCAGATATTTTCGAGGTGGTGGCTTCGTGTTCTATGATTGCTGATTTGTTTTCTGCTTTTATATAAGGATAGGTGTGGGCACCGCATTTGTCGCCCATCAGCAGCGAGTCGCATTGTGAAAAGTTCCGGGCGTTGACAGCGCTTTTGTTCACCCTGACGAGTCCGCGGTAACTGTTATGGCTTTTTCCGGCAGAAATTCCTTTGGAGATGATGGTACTTCGGCTGTTTTTGCCAATGTGTATCATTTTACTTCCTGTGTCGGCTTGTTGATAATTGTTGGTTACCGCCACCGAATAAAATTCGCCCACGGAGTTATCGCCTTTCAGTATGCAACTGGGATATTTCCATGTTATGGCCGAGCCTGTTTCCACCTGTGTCCACGATATTTTTGAATTGTTGCCTTTACAGATGCCTCTTTTGGTAACAAAGTTGAAAATGCCGCCGGCGCCGTTTTTATCACCGGGATACCAGTTTTGTACGGTGGAGTATTTCACTTCTGCATCTTCCATGGCAATAATTTCAACCACCGCTGCATGCAGTTGGTTTTCATCGCGGCGTGGAGCAGTGCATCCTTCCATATAACTTACGTAGGCTCCTTCGTCAGCAATGAGCAGGGTGCGTTCAAACTGCCCGGTATTGGCTGCATTGATGCGAAAATAGGTGGAGAGTTCAATGGGACAGCGGGTACCTTTGGGAATGTAACAAAACGAGCCATCAGTAAAAACAGCCGAATTAAGCGCTGCAAAATAATTGTCACTGAATGGCACCACCGAGCCCAGATGTTTTTTTACCAGTTCAGGGTGGTTCTGGATAGCTTCAGTTATGGAACAAAAAATGATGCCTTTTTCTTCCAGGGTTTTCTGAAAGGTTGTCTTTACCGAAACGCTGTCGATAACTGCATCCACGGCCACCCCTGAAAGAATCTTCTGCTCATTGAGGGGAATGCCGAGTTTGTCGAAAGTCTTCAGCAATTCAGGATCCACTTCGTCCAGACTGCCTGCCTTTTTGGTGTTTTTTGGTGCGGCATAGTATATAATATCCTGGTAGTCGATAGGTGGTATTGTGAGATGTGCCCAGTTGGGCTGCTTCATAGTGAGCCATTTTTTGTATGCTTTAAGCCTGAACTCGAGCATAAATTCGGGTTCATTTTTCTTTTTTGAAATAAAACGGATGATGTCTTCATTCAATCCTTTTGGCGCCGAATCCATCTCCACATTGGTATAAAACCCGTATTTGTATTCACTTTGGGTAAGATCGTCCAGTAGATTATTATTTTCCATAACACAAATATTTATTCAGTCTAAATAATAATACAAAAGTAATAAATAAAATTGAACAAAGAATTTTATTTTCTGACAATTTCAGCGCCAATTTTTCGTAGTCTTTCATCAATACGTTGGTACCCACGGTCAATTTGTTCTACGTTATAGATGGTGCTTTTTCCCTGAGCGGAGAGTGCTGCAATGAGCAGGGCCACTCCGGCGCGTATATCAGGGGATGCCATGGATATGCCACGCAGGGGATGTTCGCGGTTCAGGCCTATTACCGTGGCCCGGTGGGGGTCGCAAAGGATGATCTTGGCGCCCATGTCAATTAGTTTATCTACAAAGAACAGGCGGCTTTCAAACATCTTCTGGTGTATCAGCACGCTGCCTTTGGCCTGTGTGGCTACAACCAGCGCAACACTGATGAGGTCGGGAGTGAAACCCGGCCAGGTGGCATCGGCAATGGTGAGGATAGAGCCGTCGAGGTAATTTTCTATTTCATAGCTTTCCTGCGCAGGGATATAGATATCATCATTTCGGCGTTCGAGTTTTATTCCCAACCTCTTAAAAACGTCAGGTATCATGCCCAGATGGTA